>JBATMU010000217.1:0-3374 GCA_049289995.1 Rhizobiaceae bacterium
GCGTGATGCTGCGGATTGCATAGCCGCCCGAAACAAGAATTTTCAAATCGCGGGCCAGGGTCAGCGGATTGCAGGACACGGCCGCGACCTTGCGCACTTTGGATTTCGCAAGAAGCCGCACCTGTTCTTCGGCCCCGGCGCGCGGCGGATCAAACACAACGGCATCAAAGACATCAAGTTCGCGCACCAGCAGCGGCCGGCGATACAGATCGCGCTTTTCATGGGCGACGGTCTTGATGGCGCCGGCAAAGCGAAAGGCCCGATCGAGCGCGGCAAGGGCTGCGGCGTCGCTTTCCACCGCATGCACCAAAGCAGTTGACGCCAGCCGCAAGGCAAACGCTCCAGAGCCGGCAAACAGGTCGGCGACGCGCTTGGCCTTGCCGAAATGGGCTTGCACCAAGGCAGCCATCACAGCTTCGGCCGCTGCGACTGCCTGCATGAAACCGCCGGGCGGCACGCCAATTGCCACATTTCCCGCCATTATGACCGGTTTGACGCGCTTGATCACCAATTCGCCGTCAATTGTCAGCCGCGCCAAACCGAGCGCATTGATGGCATCGACCGCCGACTGCCGCGATTGGCCTTCGAGCTTGCCGGACCCTTCGGCGGCGATATCGAGGCCGGCATCAGTGACCGCAACTATCAGCTTGAACGGCTTTTCGGTCTTGGAAATCAACCCGGCAATCCGGTGGAGAGCCGGAAACGCTGCAATGAGCCGGGGATCGGCCACCGCACATTCGGATATCTCGACCAGATCATGGCTCATGGCGCGTTGGAAACCGAGAGCCATGCCTGCGCCGGCCCGGGCGGCGGTCAAAACGAGACGGCGGCGCGACGCGGGTGGAAAACTCACCAGTTCGCCGATATCCGCGTCCACGCCTGCAGATTTCATGGCGTTGGCCACAAGGCTGCGCTTCCAGTCGCGATAGGCGCTGTCCTGCCAATGCTGGAGCGCGCAGCCACCGCATTCGCCGAAATGGCGGCAGGCAGGCGCAATGCGCTCGGGCGAGGCCTCGATCACCGCCACCAGCACGGCGCGGTCCTTTTGGCGGGCCGCTGTCACCGTCTCGCCAGGCAGGGTGAACGGAATGGCCACCGGCCCGGTCTCGGTCTGGGCGACACCGTCGCCATGGCTGTTGAGGCGGGTCACCGAAAATCGCGTCATCGGGTCTTTTCCCCAGCCAGCAGGAATTCCTGATTGCCGTCGCCGCCGGCAATCGGCGAAGGCACATGGCCGAGGGATATCCAGCCGGGCTGCGTGCCGAGCCAGTCTGCCAAATCTCCGGCAATTCGCGGGCCATCCGCCGGATTGCGCAAAATACCACCCTTGCCGATCGCTTCGCGACCGGCTTCAAATTGCGGCTTGACCAGAAAAAGGCCTTTGGCGCTCGGTGCAGCCATGGCCAAGGCGTTCGGCAGTGCCAGTTTCAGCGAAATGAACGAGACGTCGCAGACCAGAAAATCCGGCGCGGCTCCGCCCAGAATGGCGGCGTCCAGATCACGGGCATTGCAGCCGTCAATGCGGGTTACGCTTGGGTCGGCGGAAATTTTCGGATGCATCTGGCCATGGCCGACATCGAGCGCAATGACCCGCGCCGCGCCGCGCTCAAGCAGAACCTGCGTGAAGCCGCCGGTCGAAGCGCCAATATCGAGCGCAATCGCACCCGAAGGATCAAGTCCGAAACGATTCAGACCGGCGATCAGCTTGAGCGCCGAACGCGAGACATAACCGGAAGCGGGATCATCAACGGCGATTTCAGCATCGGACAAAACACCCTGCCCCGGCTTTTGGACCAGCGTGCCATCAATGCGCACCGCGCCGCGCAGAACAGCATCACGGGCCCGCGAACGGCTGGCAAACAGGCCGCGCTCGACCAGAACCTGGTCAAGGCGTTCAAGATTTTGGTTTTGCCGGGGAATGGCCATGCTCCCAGATGACGGAGCACGTGCCCGAAATCAAGGTGTTCTATTGCGCCTGGAGGATTTGGATGGATCCTGTGGCGATCGGATCGGCAAGCTCTGCCTGCTGCTGACGGAATTGCCAACCAAGCATTTTCGGCCGGGCAACAATCATTTCCGCCGTGACAATCACAACATCCGCATCGGCAGAAACCGTGCCGCGAATGTCTCCGACGCTGCTGGCCACCTTCTCCATGATCCAGCGTTCGAGCTGGCGGTCATGTGAAGCGGCGATGGCCTGTCCTGCAAACAGCGCGAAAACGAGCGCGCCGGGGATGGCTTTTTTCATTGTTCTTGGTCTCCCTGACCACGCCTGTCTAACAGCAAGAGCTGAACATCAGGCAAAAAGACAGGGTCAACGGACGGCTAAACGGGTTGGAAAAGGAAGGGTAAATGCGCCTCTCAGGCGGTTTTTCCGACCGCATCGCGGCCAAGCGCGGCGAACACCGTGCGGACAATGCCGGCCCGGTCAAGCCCGGCATCGGCATACATTTTTTCCGGCTTGCCATGATCGACAAAGGCATCGGGCAAAACAAGCGGCCTGACTTTCAGGCCGCTTTCCAACAGGCCGGAATGGGACAGAAGATGCAGGACCTGGCTGGCAAAGCCGCCGACCGAGCCTTCCTCCACCGTCACCAGAACCTGGTGCTCGCGCGCCAGGCGCAGGATCAGTTCGGCATCAAGCGGCTTGGCAAAGCGCGCATCGGCAACACTTGTGGAAAGCCCTGCGGCATCAAGTTCTTCAGCTGCGGCGAGGCAATCCTGCAGCCGAGTGCCGAACGACAGGAGCGCCACTTTCGTGCCCTGGCGGAGAATGCGACCGCGGCCGATTTCGAGGATTGAACCGCGCTCGGGCATGTCAATGCCGACGCCGTTGCCGCGCGGATAGCGGAAGGAAATCGGGCCGTCATCATAGGCTGCCGCCGTACGCACCATGTGGCGGAGTTCTGCTTCGTCAGCAGCAGCCATGACCACAAACCCCGGCAGCGAGGCAAGGAAGGTCGTGTCAAAGGCCCCGGCATGGGTGGCGCCATCGGCGCCGACAAAACCGGCGCGGTCGATGGGAAAGCGAACGGGGAGCTTCTGGATAGCCACGTCATGGACCACCTGGTCATAGGCGCGCTGCAGAAAGGTCGAATAGATGGCGGCAAACGGCTTGTAGCCTTCGGTGGCGAGGCCTGCGGCGAAGGTCACGGCATGCTGCTCGGCAATGCCGACATCAAACATGCGCGAGGGAAAGGCCTCGCCAAACAGGTCCAGCCCGGTGCCGGCGGGCATGGCGGCGGTAATGGCGATGATCTTGTCATCGTGGCGGGCTTCCTCGATCAGGCTGTCGGCAAAGACCCGCGTATAGGCCGGCGCATTGGCAGGCGCCTTGGCCTGGGCGCCGGTGATGACATCAAACTTGTTGACGC
>JBATMU010000218.1:0-12170 GCA_049289995.1 Rhizobiaceae bacterium
TGTTTGGCGTGATCGGTTCCGGCACCGTCAACATCAAGATTCACAAGGCCTATCGGTTTGATGACGTGGCGCAGGCGCACCGCGATCTGGAAGGACGGCAGACGACGGGGGCATCAATCCTTGTCACTGGTTAGAGCGGGGTTGCGTGAAGGACTTTCAACGCACAAGGCCATAGGCGCTTTGGCAGGCGGCGCTTTAGCATCGCCTTCTGAAAATGAGGGTTTGGTCATTTGGTGATGCAGAATCCGGACGCACCCCTTCTGGAAGTCAGGGCGCTGACCAAGGTGTTTGGCACGCTGAAAGCCTGTGACAATGTTTCGCTGAAAATCGGACGCGGCGAGATCCACGCGCTGCTTGGCGAAAACGGCGCAGGCAAATCGACCCTGGTCAAAATGCTGTTCGGCTCGCTGCAGCCCAATTCCGGCGACATCATCTGGAAGGGCGAAACGCTCCGGATGGCGAGCCCGGCCTTTGCCCGCAAGACCGGGCTTGGCATGGTCTTCCAGCATTTTTCGCTGTTTGAGGCGCTGACCGCTGCCGAAAACATTGCACTGGCTTTTGACCGCTCCATGCCGATCGGTGACATTTCGGAGCGGACCCGCCGGGTTTCCGCCGATTACGGCCTGCCGCTCGACCCGGATTCGCTGGTGGGCGATCTGTCTGTGGGCGAACGGCAACGCATCGAAATCATCCGCTGCCTGCTGCAGGAGCCCGATCTCATCATTCTCGATGAGCCGACCTCGGTGCTGACGCCGCAGGAAGCCGACAAGCTGTTCGTGACGCTCGAACGGCTGAAGGCCGAGGGCAAATCCATTCTCTACATTTCTCCCCGGCTTGAGGAAGTGAAGCGGCTGTGTGACCGGGCAACCGTGCTGCGGCATGGCAAGGTGACGGGCGAATGCGATCCGCGCGCCGAAACGGCTGCCTCACTGGCACGGCTGATGGTCGGCAATGAAGTGGGCGAAGTAAAACGCGGCAGTCCGCCGGGCAGGGGTGAGCCGCTCCTCGCTGTTACGGCGCTGACCCGTCCCCCCGCCGTGCCGTTTTCGGTTCACCTCAAGGGCATTTCCTTCACCGTCAGCGCCGGCGAAGTGGCAGGCATTGCGGGCGTGGCAGGCAATGGCCAGGGCGAACTTTTCGAAGCGCTATCGGGCGAGGCGCTGCAGGACGATGCGGCAAGCGTGAAGATGCGCGGCAAGCCGGTCGGCAGCCTGGGCATCAGCGGCAGGCGCAAATCGGGAGCAGCCTTTGTGCCGGAGGAGCGGCTTGGCCATGGTGCGGCGCCGCAGATGCGGCTGACGGAAAACCTGCTGCTGTCGCGCCATCTGACCGACAAGAAGGTGCTGCTCGGGCCGCTTGGCATGCTGAAAACCCGGGCGATTGAAGGCGTTTCACGGCGGATTTCCTCGGAAATGGACGTTCGCAAAAGCTCGGATAATCCTGAAGCTGCAGCACTTTCCGGCGGAAACCTGCAGAAATACATTATCGGGCGGGAGCTTGACCGCAGCCCGTCGGTGATGATCGTCAACCAGCCAACCTGGGGCGTGGATGCAGGCGCGGCTGCGCGCATCAGGCAATCGCTGATTGATCTGGCGCGCAACGGCTCGGCGGTCTTGGTCATCAGCCAGGACCTCGATGAGCTGTTTGAAATGTGCGACTCGGTCGCCGTTATGAACCACGGGCACCTGTCGCCGTTCATGCCGATTGCCGAAGCGACCTTTGAGAAGATCGGCCTCCTGATGGGCGGCGCGGAAGGGGCAGCGGCATGATGCGGATCGAGCTTGTCAAACGTCCGCAGCATTCGGCGCTGTTTACGGCGATATCGCCGCTGATCGCTTTCGGGCTGACGCTGATTGCCGGGGCGATCCTGTTTTTCCTGATCGGAAAGCCGCCGCTGACCGGGCTTTACACCTATTTCGTCGAACCGCTGACCGAGGTTTGGTCGGTGCATGAACTGGCGGTGAAAGCTGCGCCGCTCATCATGATCGCGGCGGGGCTTTCGGTCTGCTACGTCGCCAATGTGTGGAATATCGGCGCGGAAGGCCAGTTCATCATGGGCGGCATTGCCGGCTCACTGGTGCCGATTCTGCTGCCGGATTTCCAGAATGTGCTGACACTGCCGCTGATGATGATCCTGGGCGCATTGGGCGGCGCGGCATGGGCGGCCATTCCGGCCTTCCTGAAAACCCGTTTCAACACCAGCGAAATCCTGACCAGCCTGATGCTGGTCTATGTGGCGCAGCTGTTTCTTGACTGGCTGGCGCGCGGGGCGCTGCGCGATGTGAACGGCAACAATTTTCCGGGCTCCATCCGGTTTTCGCCTTCGGCAACGCTGCCGGAAATCATGCCGTCGCAGGGTTCGGCGCATTGGGGCATCGTGCTGGCAATCATCGCCGCGATTGCCGTCTGGTTCCTGCTCGGGCGCACACTGAAGGGCTTTCAGGTGCGGGTGATCGGCGCCAGCCCGCGGGCAGGGCGGTTTGCCGGGTTTTCGGTGACCAATACGGTGTTCTTTTCGTTCCTGCTCTCAGGCGCCTTGGCGGGGCTGGCGGGCATAGCCGAAGTGTCGGGCGCCATTGGCCAACTGCGCGAGACGATTTCGCCCGGCTACGGTTTTGCAGCAATCATCGTGGCGTTTCTCGGCCGGCTGAATCCGCTTGGCGTGATTGCTGCCGCCTTCGTACTGGCGCTGACCTATCTGGGCGGGGAAGCAGCGCAGATCGGCCTTGGCGTATCAGACAAGGCGGCGCGGGTGTTCCAGGGCATGCTGTTGTTCTTCGTGCTCGGCTGCGACACGCTGATCCATTACCGGATCCGGATTGCCGGACGCACAGCGGGAGAAGCGGCATGAGCATGGAGATGGCGCAGAACATCCTCTTGACCATCCTGACGGCGTCGACGCCGCTGCTGATCGCGGCCATCGGCGAATTGGTGGTGGAGCGGTCTGGCGTACTCAATCTCGGCGTCGAGGGCATGATGATCATCGGCGCGGTGTGCGGCTTTGCGGCCGGCACGCTGTCAGGTTCGCCATGGATCGGCATGCTGGCGGCGATTGCGGCTGGCGCGCTGTTTTCACTGCTGTTCGGATTCCTGACCCTCAGCCTTGCGGCCAATCAGGTTGCCACCGGGCTGTCGCTGACGCTGCTCGGCATCGGACTTTCCGGATTCATCGGCGAAAGCTTTGTCGGCTCGCCCGGCGCCAAGCTGCCAAGCCTGTATATTCCCGTCCTGACAGACCTTCCGCTGATCGGGCGGCTGCTGTTCGGGCAAGACCCGATCTTTTACATGTCGATTGCATTGATTGCCGGGGTGTCGTGGTTCCTGTTTTCGACACGTGCCGGCCTGACGCTGCGCGCCATTGGCGACAGCCACAAATCGGCGCATGCGCTGGGCGTCAATGTCATCCGCACGCGCTATCTGGCAGTGCTGTTCGGCGGCGCCTGTGCGGGGCTGGCGGGCGGGCATTTGTCGCTGGTCTATACGCCGCAATGGGTGGAGAACATGTCGGCGGGGCGCGGCTGGATCGCGTTGGCGCTGGTGGTGTTTGCCTCATGGCGGCCTTGGCGTGTGCTGGGCGGGGCCTGGCTGTTCGGGGCGGTCACCATCGGCCAGCTTCATGCACAGGCAATTGGGCTTGGCATCCCTTCACAGCTGCTTTCTTCGCTGCCCTATCTGGCAACGATCGTGGTTCTTGTTCTAATCTCGCGCAACAGGCGGTTGACGATCATCAATACGCCGGCATCGCTCGGCCAGGCCTTCGTGCCGGACCGGTGACCACAGGGACGGAAGCAAAAACAGAAAACCGGGCAGGGGCATTCCTCCCGACAACAGAGAGGTGACTGACATGAAATCGATCGTATTGGGTTTCGCCACGGCACTGGCCGTGACGGTGGCGGGCAGCGCGCAGGCTTCCGACAAATACAAGGCCTGTTTCATCTATATCGGCTCGAAGACCGATGGCGGCTGGACGCAGGCCCATGAAGTGGGCCGCATGCAGGTGGAAGCCGAGCTTGGCGACAAGGTTGAGGCAGTGTTTGCCGAAAATGTGCCGGAAGGCCCCGATGCCGAACGCGCCATCGAACGTTTCGCCCGTTCGGGCTGCGGCATCGTCTTCACCACCTCGTTCGGCTACATGGACCCGACGCTGGCAGTTGCCGCCAAGTTTCCGGACGTGAAGTTCGAGCACGCCACCGGCTTCAAGACGGCGGCCAATGTGACGACATACAATTCGCGTTTCTATGAAGGCCGCTACATTATCGGCCAGATCGCCGGCAAGCAGTCCAAGAAGGGCGTGGCAGGCTATATCGCCTCGTTCCCGATCCCTGAAGTGGTGATGGGCATCAATGCGTTCCTGCTCGGCGCACGCTCCGTCAACCCGGACTTCAAGCTGAAGGTCGTGTGGGTCAACACCTGGTTCGACGCCGGCAAGGAAGCTGATGCTGCCAAGGCGCTGATCGATCAGGGCGTGGACATCATCACCCAGCACACCGATTCGACGGGCCCGATGCAGGTTGCCGAAGAGCGCGGCATCCAGGCGTTCGGCCAGGCTTTCGACCAGATCAAGGCGGGACCGAAGGCGCAGCTTTCGGCCATCACCGACACCTGGGGTCCGTACTATGTCAAGCGCATCAAGATGGCGATGGACGGCACCTGGAAGGGCGGCGAATCCTCATGGGATGGCCTCAAGGACGGCATCCTGACAATGGCGCCCTATACCAACATGCCTGACGATGTGAAGGCGATGGCCGAAAAGACCGAAGCGGCGATCAAGGATGGCTCGCTGCATCCGTTCACCGGCCCGGTGAAGAAGCAGGACGGCACCGAATGGCTGGCGGCCGGCGCAAAGTCGGATGACGGCACGCTGCTCGGCATGAATTTCTACGTCGAAGGCGTTGACGACACGCTGCCGAAATAAGGCTCTGTTTCAATGATGAGCAGGGAAGGGCGCAGCAATGCGCCCTTTTCCATTTCAGGCATTTCAAAGTTCAGGCAGCGGCGGATTTTTCGAACGGACTTATAATCCTGCGCAGCGCGGCTTTGAGCGGTGCGGCCAGCGGCTGTTCGACAAAGCGGACGATCAGCCATGACAAGGCGATTGCGGCACCCAGCGCCATTGCCAGCGCAACATGGCGGCCAAGGGCAGGGGCCAGCGCGCCGATCAGGATATAGCCAATGTTCTGGTGGAGGAGATAAAGCGGGTAGGTCAGCGCACCGGCGAGAAGCAGCCATTTCGATGGGCGGGCAAAGCGGTCGAGCCACAGCGCACCGAAAAACAGGCCATGGACCAGCAGATTGGCGACGAGAAGCTCACCATTGCCCGCCGCCTCGCCATAATGGCCAAGCATCCAATCGCGGCTGACATGCATGGTGTTGGAGGAGACAAGAAAGGCGGCGATGGCCATCAGCACGGTTTCGCTTTGGCGGCCATGCACCATCATGTGGCGGGCCAGCATGCCGCCGGCGAAATAGCCGGCATATTCGGTCAGAAACACCAGCCGCAGTGCGCCGCTTTCGATCACAAATTCATTTGCCATGGAAAGCGCAAGCCAAACCGCGACAATCGCCACCAGTCCGCGCTCAAACAGCCCGGACAGGATGAGAAGCGCAACCCAGAAGTAAAAGATGATTTCCAGCAGGATCGTCCAATAGACGCCATCCATGAACGGCTGGCCGAACAGCGGCGCAGCCATGGTCAGGTTGGCCAAATAACCGGTTGAATTGACCGGGAAGGCCGGATGCGCAGCCAGCAGGCAGACGGTAAATGTCACGCTCATGGCCGCGACATGGCCGGGATAGAGCCGGGCAAAGCGGGCGATGGCAAAGTCTGTCCAGCTGCGGCCTTCGGCGGACCATGTGATTACAAAGCCGGAAATCAGGAAAAACAGGTTGACGCCGAGATAGAGAAACCGGGCCATGGGTGCAGCCTCGGGATAGGTGACTGCCAGATAGCCATCGGCAGCTGCGCCGCGATAAAGATAGTGGAAAGCAACGACGCTGAGCGCGGCAAGCAGCCTCAGCGCATCCAGAAGCACGACGCGGTCTGCGGTTTTGAGGATTTCCGGCCTGCTTTTCATGTCCCCGGATTAGGGCAAGGGGGCAGGCGCGCCAATCACATCCTTAACAGATGGTAAATATGCGCTGCGTTCAACCGGCGCTTCCGGTCAGGTCATAGGCGTCGGAGCCGTCGATCTTGACGGTGACGATGTCGCCCTGCTTGAGCGGGCGGCGCGAAGTCACATGCACGCTTCCGTCGATTTCCGGCGCATCATAGCGGGTGCGGCCTTTGGCGCTGAGGCCGTCGACGCTGTCGATCAGCACCGGCAGGCGCTTGCCGACCTTTTTGGCGAGGAGGGCGGCCGACACCTTCTGCTGTTTGGCCATGAAGCGGTTCCAGCGCGCCTGCTTGATCTCGGCAGGCACTTCGGGCAGGCCAAGATCATTGGAGCGGGCACCCTTGACCGGCTCATATTTGAAAATGCCGGCACGGTCGATTTTCGCCTCTTCGATCCAATCGAGCAGCATGTCGAAGTCCTCGTCCGTCTCGCCGGGAAAGCCGGCAATGAAGGTCGAACGCAGCGCCAGATCCGGGCAGATGTCGCGCCAGCGGCGGATGCGGTCCAGCGTCTTGTCCTGATGGGCAGGGCGGCGCATGTTTTTCAAGACAGCGGGGCTGGCGTGCTGGAACGGAATATCGAGATAGGGCAGGATCTTGCCCTCGGCCATCAGCGGGATGACGTCATCGACATGCGGGTAGGGGTAGACATAGTGCATGCGCACCCAGACGCCGAAATTGCCGAGTTCACGGGCGAGATCGAGGAATTTTGCGCGCACCGATCGGTCGGCATAGGGGCTTTCGGCATATTTGAGGTCCACGCCATAGGCGCTGGTGTCCTGCGAGATGACAAGGATTTCCTTGACGCCGGCCTTGACCAGCTTTTCGGCCTCGCGCAGCACATCGCCCGCCGGGCGCGACACAAGATCACCGCGCAGCGCCGGAATGATGCAGAACGTGCAGCGATTGGCGCAACCTTCTGATATTTTGAGATAAGCGTAATGGCGCGGCGTCAGTTTGATGCCTTGCGGCGGCACGAGATCAATCAACGGATCATGCAGAGCCGGGGCGGCGGCCTGCACGGCAGTCATGACGCTTTCATAGGCTTGCGGGCCGGAAATAGCCAAAACATTGGGGTGCCGTTCGCGGATGACTTCGGGTTCTGCGCCCAGGCAGCCGGTGACGATGACCTTGCCGTTTTCCTTCATCGCCGCGCCGATGGCGTCGAGGCTCTCGTCGCGGGCGGAATCGAGAAATCCGCAGGTATTGACGATGACAAGATCGGCGCCGTCATGTTTGCGGGCGATTTCATAGCCTTGCGAGCGCAGGCCGGTGATGATGCGTTCGCTGTCGACCAGGGCTTTGGGGCAGCCGAGGGATACGAAACTGACGCGGGGTGCAGACATGGGCAGGCAGGCTCCGAAAAGGGTGCGCGGGCCGTAACACAGATCGGGCGGCAATGAAATCTTTGCCGGCCAACGCAGCGCCAAAGTGCGCCATACAGATACAAACAAAGATCACATAAGATGGATTATGGAACTATTTGCTGCCAAAATGCTGTTTTGTGAGGGGGCTTCAGGCAGTCAGATCGGCGATCTTCGCCTTGGCAAGCGCGATAAGAGCGGCAGGTTCGGCTTCGAACACCGCGTCACTGGCGCCTGCCGCCGCCCAGATGGTTTGATGTTCAAGCAGGCTGGCATCAGCGAAAGCGGCAATCGGCGCCAGATGGCCGATCGGCGAAACGCCGCCAATGGCGAAACCGGTGATGTCGCGGACATGGCGCGGGTCGGCGCGGCTGATGGCTTCACCGGTCAATGCTGCGGCTTTGGCAAGATTGAGCATGCGGTCGCCGGGCACCAGAAACAGATAGAGCTTTTTGCTCGCCGCGCCCTGGAAGATCAGCGACTTGATGATGCGTGCCTCAGAACAGCCGCATTGTGCGGCGGCTTCAGCGGCGGTGCGGGTCGATGCGCCCATGCGTTTGACGCTGACCGGCAATCCGGCGCTGCGCGCTGCCGCCTCGACGCGGGCCACCGATCCTGTGGATACAACATTGCTCACAACGGAAGTTCCATAATCATGCCGTCATGGGCGGGACGTACATTGGCAGGCGTTTCGCGGTCAACGACATCATGGTCGAGCGGCGTATGCATGTGGGTCAGCGCCGCATGTTGCGGCTTCAATCTGCCGATCCAATCCAGCGCTTCGGCAAGCGAAAAATGGCTGGGATGCGGCTTGTATTGCAAGGCGTCGATGACCAGCCATTCGAGCCCGGCCAGGCGTTCGGCGGTCTCTTTGCCAAAGCCGGATACATCGGGACAATAGGCAAAATTGCCGATGCGCAAGCCGAGTGAAATGATGTCGCCATGCAATTGCGGCAGCGGTTCAAAGGTGAGGGCGCCCCCCTCGCCTTCAATGTGAAACGGCAGGAAATGCTCGATTTCGTGGCCGATCAAAATTGGCGGATAAGAGCTGCCCTCAGGCGTTTCAAAGCAATATCCAAACCCGGACTTCAGGCGCTGCATGGTCGGCGCGTCGGCATGAATGTTCATCATACGGCGCTGGGTCAGCACAAAGCCGCGCAGGTCATCGACACCATGAATATGGTCGGCATGGGCATGGGTGTAAACCACGCCATCCAGCCGCTTGACCTTCGAGGCCAGCATTTGCTCGCGAAAATCAGGGCCGGTATCAACCACCACGCTGGTTCTGCCGCCGGATGGCGTTATGCGCTCAACCAGAATGGAGGCGCGGGTGCGGCGGTTTTTGGGATTGGCGGGGTCGCATGCGCCCCAGTCGCCATTGATGCGCGGCGTGCCGGGCGACGAGCCGCAGCCCAAAATGGTGACGCGCAGCCGGTCTGTCACGCGGAAAATTCCGGAAGGCGCGTAAACAGGCGCATGGCGTTGGCCGTGGTCTGTTCCGCCATTTTCTCGAATGGTACGCCGTGGACATCGGCCAGCACTTGCGCGGTGTGGCGGACAAAGGCCGGTTCGTTGCGTTTTCCCCGGTTCGGCATGGGCGCAAGATAAGGCGCGTCAGTCTCCACGAGCAGCCGGTCCAATGGCATGTCGCTGGCAATGGACCGGATGTCTTCAGAGGTCTTGAAAGTCAAAATGCCGGAAAACGACACATAGCCGCCGAGTTTTACCGCGGTTTCGGCCAATGCCCGGCCTGACGAAAAACAATGCATGAGAAAGGGGAAGGCCCCCTTCCCTGTTTCGTCCTCCAGAATGGCAGCCATGTCGTCATCGGCGTTGCGGGCATGAATGACCAAAGGCAGGCCGGTTTGGCGGGCGGCGTCGATATGAATGCGCAGGCCCTCGGCCTGGGCGTCACGCGGCGCCTTGTCATAATGGTAGTCGAGCCCGGCCTCGCCAATCGCCACGACTTTGGAATGTTCGGCCAATGCAATGATCTCAGAGGCCGGAATGCCGCGCTCCTCGCCGGCATTGTGCGGATGGGTTCCGACCGAACACCAGACTTCGGCATTGTTTTCGGCAATATTGCGGATATCGGCAAAGCGCCGGATACGGGTGGAAATGGTGATCATCCGCGCCACGCCATTGCCCAAAGCCCGGTCGATCACCGCCCGCCGCTCGTCGGCGAAATCCGGAAAGTCGAGGTGGCACTGGGTGTCGATCAGCATGGGTTCAGGCCGGTTCGACATAGCGCGGAAACACGCCCTGCGGCGCCGGCAGCGGCGTACCGGGAACCAGCACCTCGCCAAACGCCGCAAAGCTGCGTTTTTCGGCAGGAACTGCCAAGAGATCAAGCAGTTTCGCCGAGGCATCAGGCATGAAGGCCGAGGTCAGAAGCGCGATGCGGCGGACGGTTTCGGCGACGGTATAGAGCACCGCCTTCATGCGTTCCGGATCGGTCTTTTTCAGCGTCCACGGGGCCTGGGTGTCGACATAGCGGTCCCCTTCGGAGACGACGGCAAAAATCGCTTCCAGCGCCCTGTGAATCTGCTGGGTCTGCATCAGCTCGCGCGCGGTTTCAAGGGCGGCATCAGCGCTAGAGAGCAAAGCTGCATCATCGGCATTTGAGGCAGATGGATCAGGCACCAAGCCATCGCAATTCTTGGCGATCATCGACAGCGAGCGTTGGGCCAGATTGCCGAGCCCATTGGCGAGATCGGCATTGGTGCGGGCGACGATGGCCTCATGGCTGTAGGAGCCGTCCTGGCCGAATGGCACTTCGCGCATGAAGAAATAGCGCACCTGATCGAGGCCGTAATGTTCGATAAGCGAAAACGGATCGACGACATTGCCGACCGATTTCGACATCTTTTCCCCTTTGTTGTTGAGGAAGCCGTGCGCAAACACCCGTTTGGGCAATTCCACACCGGCAGACATCAAGAAAGCCGGCCAATAGACGGCGTGGAACCGGACAATATCCTTGCCGATGATGTGCATGGCCGGCCAATAGGACCAGCGCGGCGCATCGGGATCGGGATAACCGGCGGCGGTGATGTAATTGGTCAGCGCATCGACCCAGACATACATGACATGGCCATCATGGCCGGGCACCTTGATGCCCCAGTCAAACGTGGTGCGCGACACCGACAGGTCGCGCAGGCCGGACTTCACAAAGCTTGCGACCTCGTTGCGGCGCTCATTGGGCGCGACAAAATCCGGATTGTTTTCGTAAAGCGCCAGCAGCTTGTCGCCATAGGCAGACAGGCGGAAATAATAGCTCTCCTCCTCCACCCATTCGACCGGCGAGCCGAGCGGCTCGCGGCGCACGCCGTCTTCGCCGAGCGTGGTTTCGCTTTCGTCGAAATAGGCTTCCTGCCGCACCGAATACCAGCCGCCATAGGTATCGAGATAGATGTCGCCATTGGCAGTCATCCTGTCCCAAAGGTGCTGGACCGAACGATGGTGGCGCGCCTCGGTGGTGCGGATGAAATCATCGTTTGAGCAATTGAGTTCAGCCAGCATCCTGCGGAACACCGCTGAATTGCGGTCGGCAAGCTCGATCGGCGTCAGGCCTTCCTTGACTGCGGTCTGCTGCATTTTCTGGCCGTGCTCATCGGTGCCGGACAGGAAGAACACATCCTTGCCATCAAGGCGCTGAAACCGCGCCAGAACGTCCGTTGCAATGGCCGTGTAGGCATGGCCGATATGCGGCACGCCATTGGGATAGAAGATCGGCGTGGTGATGTAGAATTTTTCGGCAGCCATTGTTTTTCCTGCGGGCAAAAATTCCGCTTTGATTTTCCCGGCGGGAGACGGCCCCGCATCGGCCTCGTCTAACGCATTCGCGGGCGATTTGCCAAGCGGCAGTGACGCTCTGCTTCAGGCAGGCGACAGGCCATGCACCTGCTCGAGAAGCGCGGCGGCATGCTGCTTCTTGTCGAGGTTATAGGCCATGGCTTCGCCGGTGGCGGCGCTGGCCGCCTGCCAGGCAGAGGCCAGCAGGTTCGCCCGGTGCAAATCCCCCGCTTCACCTGCCTTTTTGGCGGATTTGGCAAGGCGGCCGAGCAGATGCTGCATCAACAGCCGGAACGGAATATCGCCGTCGCGGCCCGATACGGCCTCACCGAGCTTCAAGGCGGCGGCGGGGTCAAAGCTTCTGGCCGACAACAGCGCATCGGCAGCGGCCGCCAATTCCAGCCCGCCATGATTGACAGCCAGCAGGGCGGCGCGGACGCTGCCATCGGCGGCGGAAACGGCAGCCGGATCAAAAGCGGAGCTGCCGGTCGCCTGGCTGACGGCCTTGGCAAGATCGTCCGGCTCCAGTGGGCCAAGCCGCACCAACTGGCAACGCGAACGGATGGTCGGCAAAAGGCGGCCCGGCGCGTGGGAGATGACTATGAACAGGGTCTTGGCCGGCGGCTCCTCGAGGTTTTTCAGAAGCGCGTTGGCGGCAGCGGCATTCATGTCATCGGCAGAATCGACGATCACCACGCGCCAGCCGCCATCATGCTGGGTGGTGGTGACAAAGCGGCTGACCCTGCGGATTTCCTCCACCGTCAGCATGGTTTTGAAAACCTTGCGCTTGTCATCGTAAGGCCGGGTCAGATGCAGTACGCCGGGATGGGCGGCCTGCGCGACCTGCCGAAACAGCGCTGAACCCGGCTCGCTTGCCGCCAGGAATGGCGGCCGGTCGGCCC
>JBATMU010000219.1:0-22217 GCA_049289995.1 Rhizobiaceae bacterium
GCGCTTGGCTTGCCCGGGCATGCCGCGCTGCGCCGCCCCGTCTTTTCGGCAGCCGTCTTCATGGTGGCCATGCTGGCCTCCGGATCGTTCGACGGACTGAACGAAACATTCTGGTGGCTTGGCCTGATCGGCGTCAATCCGCTGGAATTTCCGGGACGGTCAGCGGTAATTCCTGAAACGCTTGCCGGGTTGCTTGTCGCCAATGTGGCGCTCATTGGGGCCTTCGCAGCTGCAGTCTGGGCCGGATTGAAGCTTGCGGGCGCAACAGTCCGCTTGCGCGAAGCTTTCAGTGCATTCGCGCCATCCCTGTTGCCGATCGCCCTTGCCTATCATTTCGGCCATTACCTGACGTTGCTGATGGTCAACGGCCAGCATTTCCTCGCCGCATTGACCGATCCGTTCGATTCCGGCGCTGATTGGCTTGGCCTTGGGGATTTCCATGTCACGACCGGTTTTTTCAACACGCTTGCCACCGTTCGGGTGATCTGGCTGAGCCAGGCGGGCATGGTGGTCGGCGGGCATGTGCTGGCCATTCTCATGGCCCATGCCATTGCCGAAAAACTGTATGGCGGAAAAAAAGCCGCCCTTCTGAGCCAATTGCCACTCGCCGCTTTCATGATTGCCTATACCTGGTTCGGCCTCTGGCTTCTGGCCTCGCCGCGCGGCGCATGACCACCTTCAAATTGGGCTGGACAAGAGGGCGCGCCCGTTCCAGTCTTGCTGTCCTTGCGGCAAGCGCCGCCAGATGTTGCCTGCGTCCGCCCGAAGGGAGCACCGCCATGATTTTCAACGCCAAACCGCCCCGCCTCGTCACCCGCCGCACCGCCTTGAAAACCCTGGCCGCCGGCGCCTCAATGGCCGCCATGGGCCCGGGCTTTGTCCGCTATTCGCAAGCCCAGAGCGCCGAGCCGGTCCGCATCGGCTTTCAGGTCCATTCCACCGGCATCGGCGCGTCCTATGGCCGCTGGTATGACCGGACCACGCAAGCCGCGGTCAAACTGATCAACGCTGCTGGCGGCATCAATGGCCGTCCGGTCGAGATCATTGCCGAGGACGACGGCACCGATCCCAAGCGCGGCGCCGAAGTGGTGGAAAAATTCGCCACCCTGCACAAATGCGACGTCGGCTACGGAACGTTGTTTTCGCACGTCGTGATGGGCTCGGCCCCGCGCGCCGGCGAATTGAAGCTGCCCTATTTCGTGGTGTCCGAAGGCCATCATGTCGCCTCGGGTGCGCTCAACCGCTACACCTTGCAGCCCGGCATCACCGACGTGAAGAGCCAGGTCCAGTCCATGGGGCCATGGGTGACCAAAAACCTCGGCAAGAAGATCACCATGATCTTCCCCGACTATGCGTTCGGCTACGATCACCGTGACTATTTCTCTGCCGCCGCTGAAGCTGCAGGAGGCACCATCGTCGCCAAGATCGCCGTTCCGCCGACAGAAACCTCTTTCACCAAATATTTCCCGCAGATCCCGGCCGACACCGAAGTGATCTACCATGTCATGGTCGGACCTGCCGTGCTGACCTTCGTCAAGGAAATGGGCGAATTTTACGGCGCCAACAAGCCGCAGCTGTTCGGCTTTATCGACAGCCTGGAAGCCGTTGACATTGCCAGCCCCGGCCTTGAATTCCTTGATGGTTCGCATTTCTGGGAAGGCAATCCGCGCTATGCGCAAGCCGACCAGTCCAGCCATGACAAGGCGTTCCGCGAAGCGGTCGGCGTCGATGCCAATGGCGCGTCCACTGCCGATCCCAAGGACGTGTCGACCTACGCCCACATGTTCGGCTGCTGGGAGACGCTTTACGTCATCAAGGCCGGCATGGAGGCGGCGGGCTACAAGGGCATTGAAGACCGCGCCAAGCTGATCGAGGCGGTAGAGGCCATGACCGACATGCCGCTGTCGGACCAGCACCCGCAGGGCGCCAAGCGCTTCAATGGCAAGACCCATCAGGTCTTTGGCCCGCAATATGTCTCCAAGGTCACCGGCGGCAAACTGGTTGTGGTGCATGCAACCTCGATCGAGGATACGCTCTACCCGGACGAGACCGACTACACCACGACGGCGTTCTGAGCCAAAGCGGCTCCCGCCAGCCGGGGGCCGCATTTTTCCGCATGGGTTTTTGGCCGCATCTTTTCCTCGCCTCGCTGGAGGGCGCTGTCCAGGCGGCGGTGCTGGCGCTGACTGCCGTCGGTCTCAGCCTGGTGTTTGGCGTGCTGCGCGTGGTCAATGTCGCCCATGGCGAATTCTTCATGCTGGGCGCGGTCACAGCCAGCGTCATTGCCTCACTGGCAGGCGGCCATCCGGCGCTTGGCTTTGCATTGGCGCTCGTCATTGCGCCGCTGATTTCCGGCCTGATCGCCATGGCCGCCGACTGGCTGATCCTCAAACGGCTGAATTATGAGCCGGAAGCCACCATCGTGGCGACGATCGGCCTGCTCTACATTCTCCAGCAAAGCGTACTGATGACCTTCGGGCCGGATGCCCGTTCTGTCACCCCGCCCTTCAGCCTGCGCATCCAGTTTCCGTGGTTCGGCTATTCCGGTTACAAGCTGTTCGTCATTGCCGCCGCCCTTGCGGTCCTGGCGCTTGTCTGGTTCCTGCTGTCGCGTACGAAGCTTGGGCTCGTCATGCGCGCCACCCAGCAGGACCGCGAAATGGCCCAGGCTTTCGCCATACCGGTTGAGCTGGTCTATGCGCTGGTGTTTGGCCTTGGGGCGGCGTTGGCCGCGCTTGGCGCAACGCTCATCGTGCCGGTGCAGCAGGCGCATTACCTGATGGGCGGCGACCCGCTTCTCCTGTCCTTCATTGTCGTCATCATCGGCGGATTGGGCAGCCTGCCGGGCACGTTGCTGGCCGCCCTCATCATCGGCCTTTCCGACGGCATCATCTCGGTGTTCTTTTCGCCGACGCTCGCCAAGATCATCGCCACGCTGCTGGTGGCGCTCGTGCTTGTTTTCCGGCCGCAAGGCCTTTTCGGGGCGAAACCAAGGTGAGCGCCCGGCCGCTTGTCCTGCATCTGGCTCTGATTGCGCTGCTTTTGGGGCTGCAATTCGTGCTGCCCGATTATCATCATGGCAATCTGGCCCGCATCATGGTGCTGGCGACTTACGCCATGGGCTACAACCTGCTGTTCGGTTATGCGGGTCTGCTCAGCCTCGGCCATGCGCTCTATTTCGCAGCCGGAATGTATGGTCTGAGCCTGTCGATGCATGTCCTCGGCTGGAGCGCCGGACCCGCCCTTCTGGCCGGAATGGCTTCGGCTTTCGCGGTATCGGCGGTCAGCGGCTTTCTTGCGCTGCGCACCAGCGGCGTCGCCTTCATGATCGTCACCCTGATGTTCGCCCAGGCCGGCTACCTGACCATCCTGCTGTTCAGCGAAATTACCCGCGGTGACGAAGGCATTGTCATCGCCCAGGCGCGGCGCACGTTGTTCGGCTTTGACCTGTCACAGCCAACAAACCGCTATTTTGCCGCGCTGATCCTGTTTTCCGCCGTGCTGCTTTTAAGCCTGTGGATCGTGCGCTCGCCGTTTGGCCGGGTCCTGGTCGCCATCCGCGAAAACGAGGAACGCGCCCGCCTGCTCGGTTATGACGTCTTTACCCGCAAGCTGGCGGCCGTGATTGCCTCTGGCGTTATTTCCGGCGCGGCCGGCGCCGCCTATGCGCTGCTGTTCGGCTATGCTGGGGCAAGTTTCGCCTCTGTGCAATATTCGATCTTCCCGCTTTTGTGGGTGCTGGTCGGCGGCGCAGGCGTCACCTTCGGGCCGTTTGCCGGGGCGCTGTTCATGTTTTACCTGATCGATCTGGCCAGCGGCCTGACCAATGCCTGGATGCTGATCGCCGGCGCCGTACTGGTGCTCATCACCCTTTTTGCGCGGCAAGGCCTGTTCGGCCTGATCCGGGCGAGGCTCGCGCCATGGCTGCCGTGACCCTATTGTCGGCCCGCGGGCTGAGCCGCAATTTCGGCGGCTTGCGTGCCGTGCACGATGTCGATTTCGATCTTGCCGAAGGGGAAATCCGTGCGCTGATCGGCCCCAATGGCGCGGGCAAGACCACATTTGTCGGCATGCTGTGCGGGCGCATTGCACCAACGGCTGGAAGCGTCAGTTTTGGCGGCAAGGACATCTCTTCGCTGCCCGCCCATCGCCGCGCCCGGCTTGGCATCGCCTATACGTTCCAGATCACCTCGGTTTTCCGCAAGCTGTCGGTTCATGAAAATGTCGCGCTGGCTGCCGGGGCGCGGCTCTCAAGTCCCGCCCGCCTGCGCAAGGCTGTCAACACCGCACTTGACCGGGTCGGCCTCTCGGACAGGGCAGAGCAATTGGCAGGCGATCTGGCCTATGGCCACCAGAGGCTGCTTGAAATCGCCATGGGCATCAGCCAGAACCCGAAATTGCTGATCCTGGATGAGCCAACGCAGGGGCTTTCGGATGGCGAAATCGAGAACTTCAAGACGTTGGTCCGCGATCTCGCCAAACAATCGGCCATCCTCATCATCGAGCACAACATGGACGTGGTGATGCAGACCGCCGACCGCATCACGGTGCTGGCGGCGGGCGAAATCCTTGCTGAGGGTTCACCTCAGGACATCCGCGCCAATGCCGCCGTGCAGGCCGCCTATCTGGGAACCGGCTGATGCTTGAAGTGCGTGATATCCATGCCGGCTATGGGCAGGCCCGCGTGCTGCACGGCCTGTCGTTTTCGGCCAAAACCGGCGAAATCCTCTGTCTGGCCGGGCGCAATGGCGCAGGCAAGACCACCGCACTCAAGGCTGTCATGGGCCATTTGCCGCTGTCTGGCGGAAAGGTCATTCTGGCCGGAAAGGATCTCGGCGGGCTGGCGCCGCATGAGATACCCAGGCTCGGCATCGGCTATGTTCCTCAGGGCCGAAGGCTTTTCGGCGACATGACCGTGGCCGAAAATCTCGAGATCGGCCTGATGGCGCGCAAGTCGCCACGGACCGTGCGCGATCGGGTTCTGGCGGCGTTTCCGCGGCTCGGCGAGCGGCTCGGCCAGCGTGCCGCTACGCTCTCGGGCGGCGAACAGCAGATGCTGGCCATGGGACGCGCGCTGTGTCTGGAGCCATCCGTGCTTCTGCTCGATGAGCCGACCGAGGGCCTGC
This sequence comes from Rhizobiaceae bacterium, assembly GCA_049289995.1. Taxonomy (GTDB): domain Bacteria; phylum Pseudomonadota; class Alphaproteobacteria; order Rhizobiales; family Rhizobiaceae; genus JBATMU01. The sequence goes on from JBATMU010000219.1 coordinate 5,127, forward strand.
AGCCGTCGATGACCGAACTGATCCGCTCGTCACTTGCGTCCTTGAAAGCCGATGGTGTTGCCATCGTGCTGGTCGAGCAGCGGGTGGATGCAGTTCTCGCGCTGGCCGACCATGTGGCCTTTGTCGAGAATGGTCGCAACGGCCAGACCGTGACAGCTGCGGCGCTGCGCGCTGATCCGGATCTCATGCGCCGCTATGTGGGCATTTGACAGTCAGACGAGCCGCGACAAAAGCGCAAGAAAAACCATCTGTTCGTCCCGGTCGAGCGGCGCGAGCGTCTCTGCGGAAATGGCCAAAGCCAAGGGCGCGTGGTGGGCAAAGAGCTTGGCGCCTGCATCGGTCAGCTCAATGACCAGCCGCCTGCGGTCCCCGCCATCCTTGGCGGTTTGAACCAGGCTGCGCGCTTTCAGCCGGCCGATGACGCCCTTGATCGTTGCGGCATCCATGCTGGTCGCCCGGCCCAGTTCGTTTTGCGAAAGTGGACCCATCTGGGCAAGGCGCGCCAGCGCCGCAAATTGCGGCGGCGTCAGGTCGGCAATCGCCGCCGAAAATATGCCGAGATGGCGCTGGGTGACCCGGCGCAGCACATAGCCGGCCTGTTCGTCCAGACGATAATCCTTCACTTCTTTTTGGGTCTTGCCAGTCATTCCACCCCCTTTCGGCACATGTTGACAGCTTTGCGGACCGGACGCAAAATCCGTATGCATGCAAACAATCCGAACCGGCCGGAACCACATCAGTCCGGCCCTCAGGAGACAGAAGGCTTTGGGTTATTTCCGACCCCGGACCCTTGCCGAAGCGCTCGCCGTGCTGGACGCGGAAAGCCCCGTTGTGGCGGCCGGATGCACCGACCTTTTCCCTGCCCGGCCAGGGCCGGAACTCATCGGGCAGGTTCTCGACATTACCAACATCAATGAAATGACGGGCATTTCACAGCGGGCAGGCGGCTGGCGGATCGGCGCGGCCGTCAGCTGGAGCGAACTGGCGCAAGCCGAATTGCCGCCGGCTTTTGACGGGCTGAAACAGGCGGCGCGCGAGGTCGGCGCCATCCAGATCCAGAACATGGGCACGCTTGGCGGCAATCTGTGCAATGCCTCGCCAGCTGCCGATGGCGTGCCGCCGCTGCTGACGCTCGGCGCAGACGTCGAACTGGTCTCGCGCGCAGGCAGCCGCCTTCTGCCGCTTGCCGATTTTATCCTCGGTCCGCGCCGCACTGCCCTGAAAAAGGGGGAATTGCTGACGGCCATTCACCTAAGGCAGGCAGAAGGGCGCAGCGCCTTTCGCAAGCTCGGCGCGCGCCGCTACCTGGTCATCTCCATTGTCATGGCCGCCGTGCGCATTGCCGAAGAAGACGGCCTGATCAGCGAAGCCGCTTTGTCAATTGGCGCGTGTTCGCCGGTGGCCGTACGGCTGCCTGCGCTGGAAGCTGCACTCTTGGGCAAGCCGCTTGCGGAAGCTGCCGGATTTGATGCCGATCTGCTCCAAGGCGCACTCACCCCGCTCACCGATATTCGCGCCGATGCCGCCTATCGCAGCCATGCCGCCGCAGAACTCCTGCGCCGGGCCCTGTCCGGCCTTGCCGAAGGCGGCGCAAAATGAGCGCTGCCCTGACCATGACCGTCAATGGCGCAAAGGCCGAACTTGCATGTCCCCCCGGCCGCCGCCTGTCGGAGGCGCTGCGCACCGGGCTTGGCCTGACCAGCGTCAAGACTGGATGCGACGCCGGCGATTGCGGGGCTTGCACCGTGCTGCTCGACGGCCATGCAATCTGCGCCTGCCTGACGCCTGCCGCCCGCGCCGAGGGCCGTAGCATCGACACCGCCGAAGGGTTGGCCGGGGATACGCTTTCTGCGCTGCAGGCCTCGTTTCTCCGCCATGGCGCCGCCCAATGCGGCATCTGCACGCCGGGCATGCTGATGGCTGCATCTGCCCTTCTGGCCAACAACCCGGCCCCCTCAAGGCAAGAGGCGGAAGCAGCCCTTGGCGGTGTTCTGTGCCGCTGCACCGGCTATGCCAAGATCATTGATGCCGTCTGTGACGTGACCCTTCTTGCTGGCGAAGCCATGCCTTTGTCGGGCAACGCGGTTGGTGCGGCTGTTCCGCGGCTCGATGGCCTGAAAAAGGTCAATGGCGCAGAAATCTTCGGCGCCGATCATTGTCCGTCAAATGCGCTCCATGTCCGCGCCATCCGCTCGCCGCACGCCCGCGCTGCCTTCGCCTTCGGCGATCTCGACGCCTGGCGGAAAGCCCGGCCCGGCCTGATCGCGGTCTTTACCGCCGCCGACGTTCCTGGCCGCAACCGCTTTGGCGTCATCCCGGCCTTTGCCGATCAGCCTGCGCTTGCCGAACGCGAAGCCCGTTTTCGCGGCGAAGCCGTCGCCATCATCGCCGGCGAACGCACGGCAATCGAACGTTTTGATCCCGCGGAATTCCCGGTGACCTGGACGCTGCTTGAGCCGATAAGTGATCCGCAGGCGGCGCTCCTGACCGGCGCCCGCGAGGTTTTTCCCGGCCGGGCCGGCAATGTGCTGGTTCGCGGCCGCGTAGCCAAAGGCGAGCCGCAGGCCGCCATTGCCAAGGCCGCCCATGTGGTGACCGGGCGGATGCAAACGCGGCATGTCGAGCATGCCTATATCGAACCTGAAGCCGGTACGGCCTGGATGGAGGGTGAAACGCTCATCATCCATGCCTGCACGCAGGCGCCCTATATGGACCGGGATGACACTGCCGCCATTCTCGGCCTGAGGCCAGAGCAGGTGCGCATCATTCCTTCGGCCACCGGCGGCGGCTTCGGCTCCAAGCTCGACATATCGCTGCAGCCGCTGATCGGCTTGGTGGCGATGAAGACCGGCCGCCCGGCCTTCATGGCCTATTCGCGCGCCGAAAGCATGATGTCGACCACCAAGCGCCATCCCGCGTCCATGCAGGCGACCATCGCCGCTGACGCAGACGGCTACATAACCGGCATGACGTTTGCCGGGGACTTCGACACCGGCCCCTATTCAAGCTGGGGACCGACGGTCGCCAACCGCGTGCCGGTTCATGCCTCCGGACCCTACCGGACGCCTGCCTATTTGGCCGAAACCCGCGCCGTCCTGACCAATGGTCCGGTCTCTGGCGCGTTTCGCGGCTTTGGCGTGCCGCAGGCCGCCGTGCTGCAGGAAACGCTTTACGACAAGCTGGCCGAGGCCTGCGGGCTCGACCCGCTCGATTTTCGCCGCCGCAATGCGCTTGAAGACGGCGACCGCTCGGTGTGTGGCCAGTCCATGCAGGATGCCGGCATTGCCGAATGTCTTGATGCGTTGAAACCGCACTGGGCCCGCGCCAAGGCGGAAGCTGATGCGTTCAACGCGTCCTCGCCGGTCTTCAAGCGCGGCGCAGGCCTCGCCTCGTGCTGGTATGGCTGCGGCAATACCGGCCTGCCCAATCCCTCGACCATGCGCATCGGCATTACAAAGTCCGGCGAAATCCGCCTGCATCAAGGCGCCACCGATATCGGCCAGGGCTCCAATACGGTGATTGCGCAGATCGCCGCCGATGCGCTCGGCGTGCCGCTCAACGCCATCACGCTGGTCGGGCCGGACACGGCGCTGACGCCCGATTGCGGCAAGACATCGGCCTCGCGGCAAACCTTCGTGACCGGCAATGCCGCTGTCCGCGCGGCCACTGCCTTGCGTGAAACCATACTGCGGCTGGCCAATCTTGGTCCCGAAGCAGAGATTACTCTCGAAGCCGGAAAGCTGACCGTGCGGTTTGGCCAGATTGAACGGCGCATAGGCCTTGAAAACCTGGAAACCGGTCCGGACGGCTATGTCCTGTCTGCCCAAGAGACCTGGGATCCGCCGGTCATCCCGCTTGATGCCGATGGCCAGGGCGCACCCTATGCAGCATATGGTTATGGCGCTCAGCTGGCCGAAGTGGAGGTGGACACACAACTCGGCACGGTCAAAGTGCTGCGCATGACCGCCGCACACGACGTCGGCCGCGCCATCAATCCCATGCTCGCCGAAGGCCAGATCGAGGGCGGCATTGCCCAGGGTCTCGGGTTTGCGTTGATGGAGGACTATGTCGCAGGGCGCACCGAAAACCTGCACGACTATCTGATCCCCACCACCGGCGACATGCCGGAAATCCGGTCAATTCTCGTTGAAAAACCTGACCGCGACGGGCCGTTCGGCGCAAAAGGCCTCGGCGAGCATGTGCTGATTCCAACCGCCCCGGCCATATTGAACGCCATTCGCCGGGCTTGCGGAGCGGACATCAGCCAATTGCCCGCCCTGCCGCACCGGGTGCTGGCGGCGATCCGGGCAAGCGAGGCGCAAAATGGCTGACGACAAGATCCGCTGCGATGCCTGTCCGGTCATGTGTTACATCGCAGAAGGCCGCGCGGGGGCCTGTGACCGCTATGCCAATGAAGGCGGCCGCATCATCCGCACCGATCCGCTGACCTTGTTGGAAGCGCGGCTGGAAAAAGGCGACGCCGTCGCGGCGTTTCTGGACCGGGACTGGAGTGATGCCCCGATGGGCAGCGAACCCATGCTGACCGGCATTGGCGCGGGCACCACCTACCCCGATTTCAAGCCCGCCCCCTTCCTTGTCAGCCGGCAAATTGATGGCGTGGATTTCGTCACCGTCGTCACCGAGGCGATCTATTCCTATTGCGGCGCCAAGATCAAAATCGACACTGACCGGCATCTCGGCGACGAAACAGCGATAGTGCGGGCCGAGGGCGAGCCGGTTGGCCACATGACAACCGGCGAATACGGCTCGCAAATGCTCTCGCTGGGCGGCGTCGCCCATTTGACCGGCGGCAGCAAGGCCGAAGGCCGCGTCACCTGCGAAACGCTGATGAAGCTTTGCAACCGCGAGCCGGTCGAATTGACCATCGACAACGGCTCCAGGGTCCTGGTGGAAGCCGGAAAACCGCCGGTCGTCGATGGCGTGCCGGAGGCGCGCATGCGGGTTGGCTGCGGGTCGGCGACCATCGGCATGTTTGCCTCGCAATGGCAGGGCCTGGTCGATGAAGTGGTGGTGGTCGATGACCACATCACCGGCGTGGTCTCCGAGCACCAGGCCGGCAAGGTGATCGGCTGGCCCGATACCGGCATACGCATCAAGGGGCGCCGCTCGACGCCTGGCCGCTATTTCCGCGTTGCCGAACCGGGGCTGGGCTGGGGCGGCACCAATATCGAGGACCCGCTGGCCATTCTCGGCACCTGGAACCCGGCCAAGGGCGCACGCCCCGGCATGACGCTGCTGATGGTCTCGACCACCGGCGAGCATGCCGCCCACTACGTGCTCGACGAGGCGCTCAACCCGCTGCGCACGGACCTGCCTGCCGGACTTGCGCCAAGCGTGTCGCTGATTGCCGAAAACTGCGAACCCGCGCTGTGCACCGTGCTTTTTATGGGTGGGGCCGGCGGTTCGCTGCGGTCCGGCGTCACCAAAAATCCGGTGCGGCTGACCCGTTCGGTTCATCAGGGTATAACGCGTGTCACCTGCGGCGGCGCGCCGGTCTATGTCTGGCCAGGCGGCGGCATTACCATCATGGCCGATGTCATGACCATGCCGCTACGCTCATTTGGCTATGTGCCGACTCCTGCCCTTGTCGCGCCGCTCGAATTCACCCTGCCGCGTGCTGAATACCGCGCGCTGGGCGGTCACGACGCCCATGTGCGCGATCTCGCCGACATTCTGGCCAATGGCGGTGAATATGGCAGCCTGAACCGCACACTGCCGCCCCTGCCGCATGGGGCTGGCTGAAATGGACGGCCCGCAAGCCGCAAGCCTGCCCGGCGGGCGCATGCATTTTCAGCATGGCCCGATCGACTTGATTCTCAAGGCCGAAGGGCCGGATGCCGCTCAAGCCTTTCAGGCTGCATGGCAGCGGTTCCGCACCGTGTTGGAGGAGCTTGTTGCTGAATTGCCCGCCCTGCGCAGCGAGGCCGATCCGGCGCACCGCTTTACCAGACCGGTTGCGCGGCGCATGCGGGCGGCTGTGATCCCGCATCTGCCGGTTTTCATCACTCCGATGGCTGCTGTGGCGGGGTCGGTCGCCGATGAGGTGCTCGCCGCCATGCTGGCCGGCAATTCCCTGTCCAAGGCCTGGGTCAACAATGGCGGCGACATTGCTTTTCACCTTGCTGATGGGGAGACCGCCGATGCGGCGCTCTTGTCCGGCCTGCCGGCGCATATCCGCGTTGGCAGTGCCGATCCGGTGCGCGGCATGGCGACGTCGGGCTGGCGCGGCCGCAGCCATTCGCTGGGCATAGCCGACAGCGTCACCGTTCTGGCTGAAAATGCCGCCATGGCCGATGCCGCCGCCACGCTGATCGCCAATGCAATCGACCTGCCCGGCCACGCCGCCATAAGCCGCGCGCCCGCCGAGAGCCTTTCGCCCGATTCCGATCTTGGCGAACGAATGGTGACCCTGGGCGTCGGCAAGCTTGATGCCCGCGAAACAGCACACGCCCTTGACCGGGGTCATGCCTTCGCCGAAACACGGATCGCCAGCGGTTTGGCGATTGCCGCCATTCTCGTCCTCAACGGCCAGAGCCGGATTTGCGGTTCGCCCGCCCTGCTGCAAGATGGAGTTTTGACCCATGCCTGAATTCATCCTGCGCAAGACGCTCGTTTTCGTTGAGGACATCGTCCATGAATTCGGCCCGCCGCCTGCCCTGCCGCGCCGCCGCGCCGCCATTTTGGCGCTGGTCTCCAATCCCTATGCGGGCCGGCATGAAGCAGATCTCCTGCCGGGCATGGAAGCGCTGAAAACGCTCGGCCAGATGATGACCGCAAGGCTGATCGAGGCCATGGGCGGCCTTGAGGGCATTGACGGCTATGGCAAGGCTTCCATGGCGGGCGAAGGCGGCGAGCTTGAACATGCGGCCCTCTGGCATGTGCCCGGCGGTTATTCGATGCGCGAGCGATTGGGTGAAGCCAAGGCGATTGTGCCCTCGGCCATGAAGGTCGGCGGGCCTGGGACGCGCATTGACGTGCCGCTTGGCCATATCAACGCGGCCTATGTGCGCTCCCATTTCGACGCCATGGAAGTGGGTGTGCCGGACGGGCCACGCGCCGGCGAACTGATGTTTGTTCTGGCCATGGCGCGCGGGCCGCGCATCCACAACCGCATGGCCGGCCTTGACGTGAAGGATGTCAAAGGGCTGGACGGCCTTAGGTAGTTTCAGTCGACAAACGCCCGCTCGACCACAAACTGCCCCGGCAGGCTGACCGAGCCTTCAATAAAGCCCAGGCTTTCGGCCAGCGCCTTGATCTCTTTCAGCATGGCCATCGAGCCGCAGATCATGATGCGGTCTGTCTCCGGATTGAGCGGTTCAATCCCCAGATCCTCATAGAACTTGCCGTTGGAAATCAGCGTGGTGATGCGGCCCATCCGTTCGGAGGGTTCACGCGTCGTCGTCGCATAATGCGTCAGCGCCTCGCCTGCAAACTCGCCGATAAGCGGGTCGGTCTGGCAGGCGGCAACCAGCTCCTTGCCATAGGTCAGTTCCGCTTCCTGCCGGCAGGTATGCAGGAGATAAAGGTGCTCGAATTTCTCGTAGGCATCCGGATCGCGAACGATGGAGGCAAAGGGCGCTATGCCGGTGCCGGTGGCGAACATGAACAGCCGCTTGCCCGGCAACAGCGCATCAAACACCAGCGTGCCGGTTGATTTCTGCCGCATCAGCACTGTGTCGCCCGGCTTGATCTTGACCAATTCGCTGGTCAGCGGGCCATCCGCCACCTTGATCGAATAGAACTCTATCTCCTCGTCCCAGGACGGGCTGGCGATCGAATAAGCGCGGAATACCGGTTTGGCGGAATTCGGCAGGCCGATCATGACAAATTCGCCCGAACGGAACCGGAAGCTTTGCGGCCGGGTCACCCGGAAAGCAAACAACCTCTCGGTATAGTGGGTGACCGAAATCACGGTCACGGCGTGGCAATTGGCCGGAACCGGAAAGTCCGCGACGGTCTCGGCAATGGCGTTGTCTGACATCAACAGGCTCCGGCAAGATCAGGAAATTCGCAATTGCGCTCAGCGCGTGACGCGCCAGACACGGCAATTTGAGGCGCCGCGCCTTGTCCTGCATCAAATAGCCGCCATTGCCGGGCGGATCAATTGCCGCCTTGAAAACGGATTTCCGCATATCGCCGCATGCCTGGCCCCGTCGTTCGCAAAACCGCCAATCCGCGCAAAATCACCGGTGCGGATCACGAATTGCGGATCTGCTCGGCGTCGCGGATGCGCGTGCTTGCCGCAGCCCCCCGCGCCCGGGTGGTTTCCATGATGATGGTCTCGATGGCGGCAAGCAAAGCTGCGCTCGAATCCCAAGGCGACGGCACTGCCGTGCGTCCGGCAATGACATGACGCGCAAAACGGGCGGCAGGCGACAGCCATTGATCGGTAAACACGATGATCTGCACACCGCGCCCATGCGCCTTGGCTGCAAAGGATTCGAGAAATTCCGAATAGCGGCGGATGTCGAACAGCACCAGCACGTCGCGCTTGCCCATGTCGATGAGCTGGTCGCGCCAGGTGCTTTCCTGCCCCGCCAGATGGAAGACATTGGGCCGGATCACCTTCAGATGGGCCGCCATATAGCGGGCCAGCGGGTCGGTAAACCGTCCGCCGGCAAGAAAGACCCGCGCCTTGTCATGAGCCAGACATTGCGCCATTTCGGCAATCTGCGCCGGGGGCAGATGGCGCATGGTCTCGGTGATGTTGCCGAGCGTGGCGGCAATCAGCGGGCCCGAATCATCCGGCGGCCTGTTGGACGAGCGCGAGAACGGCGATTGCAGCCGCTCGGCCAATTCATCCTTCAGCGCCGCCTGAAACTCGGGATAGCTGGCAAAGCCAAGCCGGGCGGCCAGCCTGAGCACGGTCGGCGCCGACACGCCTGCCTTGGCTGAAAATTCCGCCGCGGTTCGCAAGCCGATCAGCGGATAGTCGGCAACCAGCGTTTGCGCCGCGCGGCGCTCGCTTTTGGGCAAGGCGCTCATCCGCTCGGCAATTCGCTCGGCTATGCTGTCGCTCATGCCCCCTCCCACCTTGCCCGGCTTTTGTCCTGCCGCTTTGCGCGGCCGCAAATGCCGTTTGACAATCCCCGAAAACCTGTATGAGATTGTTCACAACGGCGCAATGATACCAGAAACGTAATGCATGATACAGCGCCGCGAGGGATGCCGATGGCAGGATCGCGTCAAGACGATGCGTCTCAGGGGATTGAGGGCGCTGCGGTGCGGATCACCAATCCGCAGGGCGCCAGCCGCTTCGTCATTGCCTGCGAACATGCCTCGAATTTCATCCCTCCCCAATTCGGCGCATTGGGCCTGAGCAATGCCGAACGCCAAATGCATATCGCCTGGGATCCGGGCGCCCTGCCGGTCGCCCGGCGCATGGCGGAAATTCTCGATGCACCGCTGGTCGAATCCTGCGTGTCGCGGCTGGTCATTGACTGCAACCGGCCGCTTGATGCACCCGACCTCATTCCGGAACTGAGCGAGACGACCGTCATTCCCGGCAATCGCGGCTTGAGCCCTGCCGAACGTCAGGCGCGTATCGTTGCATCATGGACGCCGTTTCACGACGCGCTGTCCGGCTTGATCGCTGATCGCCAGGCCGGCGGCGGCCAGCCCGCGCTCGTCACCATTCACTCCTACACACCCGTCTGGAAGGGCGTGCCGCGGCCATGGCATGCCGGCATCATCCACGATGACGATGACCGGCTGGCTTTGCCGCTGATTGCCGCGCTTCAAACCATCAGCGGGCTTTGCGTGGGGATAAACGAGCCCTATGCGCCGAAAGACCGCGTTTACTTCACGCTTGAACGTCACGCCCGCCCACTGGGACTGGAATGCGTGATGGTGGAAATCCGCAATGACGAAATTGCCAGTCCGGCAAGCCAGCAGAAATGGGCGGAAACGCTGACCAAGGCGCTTGCGGACACCCGATCTGCGTCACGTCCCGACACGGTGAATTCAGGGAGCCGCAAACATGCCTGAAGCGGCAAAAACATATGTGCGCTGGGTGGACGCAATCAACTACCGCGTTGGCCGTTTCGCCATGTACCTGTTGTTCGTGCTCATGGCCATAATGCTCTGGTCATCGGCATCAAAGATCGCTCACCTTCCGGCAAACTGGACACTCGAAACGGCCCAATTCATCTTTGTCGCCTATTACCTTCTGGGCGCCCCCTATTCGATGCAGATGAACAGCAATGTGCGCATGGATCTGTTTTATGGGCGCCTCTCTCCGCGAAAACAGGTGCAGTGGGACATCATCACCATCTTCGCATTGATTTTTTATTTGGGGGTCATGCTTTACGGCGCAGTCGACAGCACCGTCTACGCATTTTCGATCAATGAACGCAGTCCGACCGCGTGGCGGCCGCCCCTTTGGCCGATCAAGCTGGCGACCTGCATCGCTTTTGCCCTGTTGCTGCTTCAGACCATTGCGCATTTTTTCCGCGACCTTGCGGCGCTTCGCGGCGAGGAAATTTGATGTCTTACGAAACCATTGCCTTGCTGATGTTTTCCACCCTCATGCTGATGATGCTGACGGGACAACGGATTTTCGGCGCCATTGGATTTGTCGCGGTAGTGGCCGCTTTGGCATTGTGGGGAACCGGCGGCTCGGATCTTGGTTATTCGGCTGTCATGAAATTGATGAAATGGAATGCGTTGCTGACGCTGCCTATGTTCATCTTCATGGGTTACGTCATGTCGGAGACCCGGCTGGCGGCAGATCTGTACCGGATGTTTCATGTCTGGATGGGGCCATTGCCCGGCGGGCTGGCCATCGGCACAATCCTGCTCATGGTGATGATCTCGGCCATGAACGGCTTGTCTGTCGCCGGCATGGCGATCGGCGCGACCATCGCGCTGCCGCAGCTCGCCGCCCATGGTTACCGCAAGGATATGATTTCCGGTGTCATTCAGGCCGGTTCGTCGCTCGGCATATTGATACCGCCATCGGTCGTGCTTGTGCTTTACGCAATGATTGCACGGCAGCCAGTTGGCCATCTCTGGCTCGCGGGCATCGTGCCCGGTCTCATGATGGCCGCTATTTTCATCGCTTATATTGCCATACGCACATGGTTGAACCCCGCACTGGGGCCGGCTTTGAGCAAGGAGGAGAGAGCTTCCATCACAATGGCGGAGAAGATCGCCCTGCTGCGCGCCGGGCTTCTTCCGATTTTCATTTTCGCTGTCATCCTTGTGCCGTTTGTAATGGGCTGGGCGAGTTTGACCGAAGCTTCGGTATTCGGAGTGCTGGCAACAGTGTTTCTGGCCGTCATCAAGAAGCGGTTCACATGGACGGTTTTCGAGGCGGCAACCCGGCAAACCCTGGCCATCACCGTCATGTTCATGCTGATCATCCTGGCGGCATTGTCATTTGGCGCGGTGTTCGATGGCCTGGGCGCCGGCAAGGTGATCGAGAACTTCTTTGTCGGTGATCTTCACCTCGAGCCATGGCAGATTCTTGTGCTGATGCAGTTGTCTTTTCTTGTCATGGGCATGTTTCTCGATGACACGGCAATGCTCGTCATCGTCGCACCGCTCTATGTCACGCTGGTCGATCATCTCGGCTACAGCCTCATCTGGTATGGCGTGCTCTATACGATCACCTGCCAGATCGCCTATCTGACGCCGCCCTTCGGATACAATCTGTTTCTGATGCGGGCCATGGCGCCGGATGACTACACGCTGCCGGAAATCTACCGGTCTGTCGTGCCTTTTGTATTGCTCATGTTGCTGACGCTCATCATCGTGATGGTGTTTCCGCAAACCGCGCTCTGGCTGCCCGAGCAGGTTTACGGTTCACGATGATCGCCTCGGCGGCAGGGGATTTCTGCCTGGAAGAGAAGAAAAGGAGTACCGCACATGACATCTAGACGCAAATTCCTGACGACGGGCCTGGCCACTGGCGCCGCCGCCCTTGCCGCCCCGGCGGTTCGGGCGCAATCAGCACCAATCAAATGGCGGCTCCAGACCTATGCCGGGCCCGCGCTTGGCGCCGAAGTCATCAAGCCGGCGATTGATCTTTTCAACGAAATCGCCAAGGGCCAGATGGAAATCGAGCTGTTCTACGCCGACCAATTGGTGCCGACCGCAGAACTGTTTCGTGCCTTGCAGAAAGGCACGATCGATGCCGTCCAGTCCGATGACGATTCGATGGCGAGCCCAACCGAAGTAACCGTTTTCGGCGGCTATTTCCCGCTGGCCCTGCGCTATTCGCTCGACGTGCCGGCGCTGTTCAACCACTGGGGCCTCGACGCGATCTGGAAGGAAGAATACGCCAAGGCCGGCATCCAGCACATCTCTGCCGGTTCATGGGATCCGTGCAACTTTTCGACCAAGAAGCCGATCGAAAAACTCGATGACCTGAAGGGCCTGCGCATTTTCACTTTCCCAACTGCCGGACGTTTTCTTGCGCGCTTCGGCGTGGTTCCGGTGACCGTGCCATGGGAAGATGTACAGGTCGGCCTGCAGACCGGCGAACTCGACGGCATTGCCTGGAATGGCGTTACCGAAGATTACACCTCGGGCTGGGCAGACGTTACCGGCAACTTCCTGACCAACAACATTTCTGGCGCCTGGATCGGCCATTTCTTCGCCAACCAGGAAAGCTGGAACAAGGTGCCGCCGCACCTGCAGCAGCTCGTCAGGGCGTGTTTCGACAGCTCGCACTACTATCGCCAGCATTGGTATTGGGCAGGCGAAGCGCGTCTGCGCGTCGATGAAACCAAGCTGAAATACACCACCATCCCGGCTGCCGAATGGGCGACCGTCGAGGCGGAAGCCCAAAAGTTCTGGGATGAAATCGCCGCCGAAAGCGAGACCAAAGCCAAGATCGTCGGCATCATCAAGAAATACAACGAAACCATGGTGAAAGCCGGCCCGCCCTACCGCTACGGCTGACATTGCCAACCTCCATGCGGCCGGTGAAAGCCGGCCGCATGTCCCTTTCCAAAAACCAGAGAGTATTTGAAAAATGCCCGGCAATCTGAGCTTTGCACAGCTGAAAACCGAAATCGCCAACAACGAAATCGACACGGTTCTGGTGTGCTTCACCGACCAGCAAGGCCGGTTGATCGGCAAGCGTTTTCTGGCCTCGTTCTTTGCCGAATCCGCTTACGACGAAACCCATGGCTGCAATTACCTGCTGGCCAATGACATCGATATGGAGCCGGTGCCCGGCTATCAGGCCGCCTCATGGTCCAAGGGCTATGGCGATTTCGTCATGAAGCCGGACATGGCGACCCTGCGCCGCATTCCCTGGCTCGAAAAGACTGCTTTGGTTCTGGCCGACGTGCAGGACCATCACCATCATGAAGACCTGCCGCATTCGCCGCGCGGCATTCTGAAAAAGCAGATCGCCCGGCTCAAGGAACGCGGCTGGATGGCCTATTTCGCCTCCGAGCTGGAATTTTTCCTGTTCGAGGAAACCTATGACAGCGCCCGCGGCAAGAAGTGGACGGACCTCTCCACCGCCTCGCCCTATATCGGCGACTACGTCATTCAGGTGACCTCCAAGGAAGAGCCCTACATGCGGGCCATCCGCAACGGGCTGAATGGCGCGGGGATTCCGGTCGAAAATTCCAAGGGCGAATGGGGCCCGGGCCAGGAAGAGATCAATGTGCGCTATGCCGAAGCGCTCGACATGGCCGACAACCATGTCATCATGAAAAACGGCTGCAAGGAAATCGCCCACAACATGGGCAAGGCCATCACCTTCATGGCCAAGTACAATTTCGGCCTTGCCGGCAATTCCTCCCATATCCACAATTCGCTGTGGTCGGCCGACGGCAAGACGCCGCTGTTCCTCGACAAGAAAGCCGAATACGGCATGTCGGAGCTGATGCGCCAATGGGTGGCCGGCCAGATGAAATACGCCAAGGATTTCACCTTTTTCCTGGCGCCCTACATCAATTCCTACAAACGCTTCCAGGTCGGCACATTCGCGCCCACCAAGATCATCTGGTCTGACGACAACCGCACGGCGGGCTTCCGCCTGTGCGGCGGCGGCACCAAGGGCATCCGCATGGAATGCCGCATCGGCGGCGCGGACCTGAACCCCTATCTGGCCTTTGCCGCGCTCATTGCCGCCGGTCTCGCCGGCATTGATGAAAAGCTCGAATTGCAGAAACCGTTCGAGGGCGACGCCTATGCCGGCGCAAAACTCACCGAAATTCCGAAGACCTTGCGCGACGCGATTTCCGCTCTGGAGAAGTCGAAAATGATCCGCTCGGCGTTTGGCGATCATGCCGTCGACCACTACCTGCACACCGCGCGCTGGGAACAGTTCGAATATGACCGCCGCATCACCGATTGGGAATTGCACCGGGGATTCGAGCGCTATTGATGCACCGCAAGGAAGTCAGCTAACAGGGGCGGCATTGTTTCGCCCATCATGTCAAATGCGAGCCCGTGCCTGGCCGCAAGTCAGGGGAATTCCATGTCTGCCCAATCCGTAAAAATCATCTCTCCCGTCGATGGCTCGGTCTATGCCGAGCGGGCCATTGCCACAGACCGGGAAATTTCTGCAGCCGTCGAGCGCGCCAAGGCGGCGCAGGCCAAGTGGATGCTGACTTCGTTTGACCAGCGCGGCAAATATTGCCTGGCCTTCCTTGATGCGCTCTTGGCCATGAATGACGACATCACCACCGAACTCGCCTGGCAGATGGGCCGGCCGGTGCGTTATGGCGGCGAAAAGGGCGGCGTTGAAGCCCGCACGCGTTTTGTAGTGGGCGCAGCCGAAGGCGCGCTGCAGCCGATGATGATCGAGGATTCCAAAGATTTCCGCCGCATGGTCAAACATGTGCCGCTCGGCGTTGTTCTGGTCATTGCGCCGTGGAACTATCCCTATCTGACCACCATCAACACCATCATCCCCGCCCTGATGGCCGGCAATGCGGTGATCCTGAAACATGCCGCACAGACGCTGTTGGTCGGCGAGCGTTTCGCCAAGGCTTTCGAGGCGTCCGGCCTACCCAAGGGCATGTTCCAGAACATCGTCATGAGCCATGGCCAGACCGAGGCGCTGCTTGCCTCTGGCAAGATCGACCACTGCAATTTCACCGGCTCGGTGTCCGGCGGGCGCGCCATCGAAAAGGCGGCAGCCGGAACCTTCATGACGCTCGGCCTTGAGCTTGGCGGCAAGGATCCGGCCTATGTCCTGCCCGATTGCGATCTCCAGCACGCCATCGACAATGTGATGGATGGCGCTTTCTACAATTCCGGCCAGTGCTGCTGCGGCATCGAGCGCATTTACGTCCACGAAAAGGTCTATGACGATTTCGTCGACGGCGCGGTCAAGTTCGCCAAGGCCTATACCCTCGGCAATCCGCTTGATCCGGCGACCACGATGGGGCCGATGGCGCAGCCGCGCTTTGCCGATCTCATCCGCGAGCAGAAGGCCGAAGCGCTGCGCAAGGGCGCAACGCCGCTCGTCAACATGAAGCACGAGAAGGATGTTGCCGGTTCGCCCTATCTGGCGCCCGAAGTGCTGGTCAATGTTGACCACCAGATGTCTGTCATGCGCGAGGAAAGTTTTGGCCCGGTGGTCGGCATCATGAAGGTGCGCTCTGATGACGAAGCCGTGGCCTTGATGAATGACAGCCAGTATGGCCTGACCGCCTCGATCTGGACCAAGGATGTCGAACGGGCCGAAGCCATCGGCGATCAGGTCGAAACCGGCACGGTCTACATGAACCGCTGCGACTATCTTGATCCTGCACTCGTCTGGACCGGCGTCAAGGAAACCGGCAAGGGCGCTTCGCTTTCCGTGCTTGGCATCCAGGGCCTGACCCGGCCGAAATCCTACCATTTGCGGACGCTGGCCTGACATGGCTGGTTTCCGCGCCTTCGCACCTGCGGTGTCAACAATCCTGGTTGACGACGAACGCACCCGCGTCACCCGCTGGGATTTCGAACCCGGTGCGGAGACCGGTCACCATGTCCATGGCATGGCTTATATCGTCGTGCCGGTGACCGACATGCATGTCCGCGTCGTCGATGCATCAGGAACCAGCGAACGCCACATCGCAGCAGGGGCTGCCTATTCGCGCCCGTCAGGCGTCGAACACAACATCATCAATGCCGGTGCAGCGCCGATGGCCTTCATCGAAGTGGAAATCAAATAACAACGGAAGAACCCGACATGACCAAGCTTGTCCGCAACTGGAACTACCCGACCGCAGTGCGCTTCGGCGCGGGGCGCATTTCCGAGCTGGCCGAGGCCTGCCTGGCGTCCGGCATCAAGAAGCCGCTGTTCGTCACCGATCCGGGCCTTGCCAAGATGCCGATCGTCGCGGCAGCGCTCAAAGTGCTGACCGATGCCGGCATGAAGCCCGGCCTGTTCCACGATGTGCAGCCCAATCCGGTTGCCGCCAATGTTGAGGCGGGCGTCGCCGTGCTGCGCAAGGGCAAGCATGACGGCGTGGTGGCCTTCGGCGGCGGCTCGGCGCTGGATGCCGGCAAGGTCATCGCCTTCATGGCCGGCCAGACGCGACCGATGTGGGATTTCGAGGATGTGGACGACTGGTGGACGCGCGCCGATCCCAAGGGCATCTTCCCGATTGTCGCCGTACCGACCACGGCAGGCACCGGCTCGGAAGTCGGCCGCGCCGGCGTCATCACCAATGAAGAGACCCACACCAAGAAGGTCATTTTCCATCCGAAAATGATGCCGGCCATTGTCATTGCCGATCCGGCGCTGACCGTCGGCATGCCGCCCTTCATCACCGCAGGCACCGGCATGGATGCGCTTGCCCATTGCCTGGAAGCCTATTGCGCGCCCGGCTATCACCCCATGGCCGACGGCATCGCCATCGAGGGCATGCGGCTGGTGTTCGAAAACCTGCCCAAGGCCTATGCCGACGGCAAGGATCTGACCGCCCGCGCCCACATGATGTCAGCCGCCGCCATGGGCGCCACCGCCTTCCAGAAGGGCCTCGGCGCCATCCACTCACTGTCACACCCGATCGGCTCGCTTTACGGCACCCATCACGGCATGACCAATGCGGTGTTCATGCCCTATGTGCTGGATTTCAACCGTGAAGCCATCGAGGAGCGGCTGGCCCG
>JBATMU010000220.1:0-16217 GCA_049289995.1 Rhizobiaceae bacterium
GCGGCCATGCCTCACCATGCTCCTTCAATATCCCAATGATCTGCTCTTCGGTGAAACGGCTGCGTTTCATGTTCTGGTCCTCATGTTGAGCCAGAACGAGCTTCAAACCGGATTAAGCCCGTGGGGCAATGTCACCACCCGATACGACAAGACCACCGCATCCTTCATCGCCTTCCTATGCTTGGCATCCGCAAGGCTATGTTAGGCATTTTTTGTCAACACGGCCTAGCGTACATCTGACCATAGGATTGTTCGCCCAGCCGAAGTGATAACCCGCCAGCCACCTTTGGTCCTTTCGATCGCCTTGATGCGGCTACCGTCCGACAAGGACGATCCCTCGCGTAGGGTCACCACCTTGCCTAGGTCGAGCGCTAAAACGCGACCTAATCCGACAAATATGATTTCCAGCGGTGCGGCTTTGATCATTTCGTCACCGGGGAAAGGTTGGCGGCGAGGCGTTGCCTCTTGCTGCACGGCGCCAGGGTTTGGCGGGTGGAAGATCGTGCCGGTTGTCAACTGGTCCACTTCCAGCCGCGGCTTTACAAAGGCGACGATTTTGCGCTGGTAGATAGACGAATTGGACTCCGGGTTTTCAGCCTTTTCCTGCGCGCCATAAAATTCCATAGTTGGAGGCCCGAACTCATCCCGATGAAAGTGCACATAGAACGGAAACGCCGCGCTGCCCGACATCAGGCTGAGGAGAATGCCGAAATAGACAATATCCTCAGGGCGCGGCATTGACCACTTGTGCCGATTTGCGCCATCCTGCAAATTAGCCATTTCGCTCTTCCGATGTTGCACGTTTGATGTGGTATAAAAGATCCGCAAATCCGTCGAGTGAAGGCGGTTCGCGCGGAGACTGGACGAGTCCAGAGTAGATCAACGGGACGGTCGTGACGGCGCGATCCAGCAGTTCATCCTCGCCGGTTCTCCAGTTCCCGAGCGTTCGTAGATCGCGCGTATCCTCATATCGTGCGATCAGTGCCTTGAGTTGCTGCACCAGTTTATTCTGTTCGGGCGACCAGACGCGCGGGGCGAGGCGCGACAGCGAGGACAGAAGGTTGATCGGCGGGTACCGCCCTTGATTGGCGATTTCGCGATCGAGCACGATATGCCCGTCAAGTATGCCCCGGACAGCATCGGCAATCGGGTCATTGTGGTCATCGCCATCGACCAGAACTGAAACCAGCGCCGTGATGGAACCGGTGCCAATATGTCCGGGTCCAGCGCGCTCCAGCAATTTGGGCAATTCGGCAAAGACCGACGCGGGGTAACCGCGCGCCACTGGCGGTTCACCAGCGGCACTGCCGATTTCCCGCAAGGCATGTGCGAATCGTGTAACCGAATCAAGCAGCAGTAGCACGCGTTTGCCGCAATCGCGGAAATATTCGGCGGTCTGCATGGCTAATTCCGGGGCGGTCATGCGCATTAGCGCGCTTTCATCGCTGGTCGCGACGATGCAGACTGTTTTGGTCATGGCATCGGCGCCAATGGAATCTTCGAGAAACTCACGCACTTCGCGTCCACGTTCACCGACGAGGGCGACGACAATGTAGTCGAAAGCCCGCGCTTGGGCCAACATGCCAAGCAGCGTGGACTTGCCAACGCCGGATCCGGCGAAAATGCCAAGGCGCTGGCCGTAACAAATGGGCATGAAAATATCGATCGCGCGAATGCCGGTCTTGAGACCGTCATTGACGCGTTCGCGATGCATGGCGGGAATTGCCTGGCGGCTCGTTTCCGGACCAACATCTGCATCGGACGGAATACCTATCCCGCCCCGCCCGTCAATCGGTATTCCCAGCGGGTTCAGGACCCTTCCCAGCCAATTTTGAGAGGGCCGCAGTGATTTCGCATACTCAAGATAAACGGCATCGCCGATGCGAAGATCCTTTGTATCCTGGAACGGCACGGCATGAACCTCGTCTCCGCTGATTTGTACAACCTTGCCGAAGCCGGAACCGCGCGGGACATCGAAGACAAGCCGACTGTTGATCGTGGCGATATCCTGCAATCCCCTTACCCGGAAAAAATCCGGTCCGACAGCGGAAATGCGACCGCCCATGCGCAGGAGTTGGTCTCCGACTGCAAGCTGCCGGGAAGCGAGGGACAACCGCTTCAGTGCAATAGCTGCCATTACTTACCGCCGATTTGCCGGATGGCATCCTCAAGCGAAGACTCGGCTTTCTGCGTCAACGTGGCGGACTGTTCGAAATTGCGCTGTACTGTGATTAGTCTGGTAATCTGCTCCACCGCATCGACATTTGATTTCTCGACGAATCCTTGCTGCACTGTGAAGTCACTCCGGTCTGCCGCGGGCGTCACCTCCCCGGCAGGAACGAAGCTCAGCGATCCACTGCGCAAGTTTTCTTCCGGGGCGGAGTAGTCAAAAACTCCAATGCTTCCGACAATTGAACCGCGCTGATAGAGAATGCCGGACCGGTCGGCCGACACCGGGCCAACTGTCAGATTCAACTGTACCGGCGCGCCGCCCTGGTCCAGGACCGGAAAGCCATCAAGATTGGCTAATGTGCCATCCGCATTGACCTGCACTCGCCCGTCACGTGTCAAGGCTTGTCCGGCCGGTGTCTGCACCATGAACCAACCATCGCCGTTGATGGCGAAATCCAGCTGGTTGCCTGTGGAATCCATTGCACCCTGCCTTTCGGACAGAACCGTAACTCCTGACGTTACAAAGGATGTATTGCCGTTTCGCGAGCCGTCCACCAGTTCCGAAAAGCGCACCCCCACCTCACGAAAGCCTGCTGTGCTCATGTTGGCCAGATTGTCGGCAATTGTCGCAAGGCGCCGCTCCGTCGCGATCTGTCCGGAAAGGGCCACATAGAGGCTGGTATTCATGTCAGGTTTTCGTCCTGAGTTTGGCAAGCGAGGCCATCAGTGCATTCGACATCCCCGTGCCGCCGCCCTGGGCGAAGATCGCGACGGCCGGAGACTGCGAACCAGTCGAGTTTTCCACGTCCCACAAGGTTGCAAAACGCTTGAGGAAATGGCTGACCTTTGCGGGATCCTTGAAATCCGCCACGTTGATCTTTTGCTCCATGACAGCGATCTGCTTGTCGATATCAATCAGCGAAAAGGCATCTGATAGCCGCAACACTGTCTTGGCAACCTCAGTCAAGGCCCGATCAGTCAAGATTTCCGCTGATGTGCTGAGTTTTTGGGCGTTGCGCTGAAAGTATAGGGCCAGCCGCACCCCCTCATTGGTATTGCCGGCCTGCGTCTCGAGCGTCTGGCGTATATACAAGTCGACCACCCCTTTTTGTACAGCGGCAAAAGTGGTGGTGGCTGCTCCATATCTCTTGAAGTCGAATGTCTCGGCAAATCGCAGATAGCGCTTGTCCGCCAGCTTGTTGACGAAAGCGCCGGGATCATCAAGGCCTTCATTCAGGATCTTGCGGACAAATGCCTTTGCATAGGCCATGTCTTTCAAGCCGAAGGCTGACATGGCGAAATTCATCACCCTGCGGTTGGAGACGAACTCGTCTACTGTTTTAATGGAGCCGATAGTCGCCTGAAAATACTCGACCTCGCGCCGCACTTCAGGCTGATTTTGAACGGCTTTGAGCGAACGCGTCAGATCGCGCGAAACTGTCGAGTAACTGGTGTAGGTGGTCGTCATGCTTGAACCTATTTACGGCATGGTGCCGCCCTTAGCTTGTGCGGAGCTTGGGTTGAATTGCCTGCCAGGGCGGGTCCGTTTAAGGCTCGCGCAAGTTCCGCCACCTAGAAGTCCTGCTAGGGACAATCTTGAGGCGGGAGAAAAATGGGAATTTTCATAGGCCTGGTTGTAACACTTGGGTGCGTTCTCGGCGGATTCATGGCCATGGGCGGGCATGTGGAAGTGTTGATCCAGCCGTGGGAATTCGTGATTATCGGTGGCGCGTCTATCGGCACATTTCTGATCGCTAACCCGATGTCCGTCGTCAAGGATACCGGCAAGGGGTTCATTGAGGCGCTCAAGAATGCCGTTCCCAACGAAAAGGACTACCTTGAACTTCTGGCACTTATCTACAGCCTTTTGAAAGCTTTGAAGGATCGCCCAAAAAACGAGGTAGAGACCCATATCGACAACCCGGATGAATCATCCATTTTTCAGGCCTATCCGAGTGTGAACAAGAATGCTGGCCTGCGCGGGTTCATCTGCGACTATATCCGCCTGATCATGGTCGGCAATGCACGCCCGCACGAAGTGGAATCGCTGATGGAGGAGGAAATCCACACGATCAAGCATGACAAACTGAAGAGTTATCACGCCCTACAGGGCATGAGTGACGGCTTGCCTGCGCTTGGCATTGTAGCAGCCGTGCTTGGCGTGGTGAAAGCGATGGGCCATATTGATGCGTCACCTGAAGTTCTGGGTGGCCTGATCGGTGCCGCACTCGTCGGCACCTTTTTTGGCATTTTCATGTCCTATTCTGTCGTCGGACCGATCGCCACCAAAATCAAGGTCGTACGCGAAAAAGGTCTGCGTGAGTATTTTGTCGCAAAGCAGGCGCTGATTGCGCACATGAACGGTTCGCTCCCGCAAATCGCGCTTGAGTTTGGCAGAAAAGCGATTTCCAGCTACGACAGGCCAACGCTGGACGCGGTTGAGGAAGCCACAATGTATGCGAGTGCTTGATGGCGCCACCTGATCCAGGCGGCACTCCCGCCGAATTGCAGGACCGGATTCTAGATGGCCTGTTGTCCGGCGGTCGGTGTGTTGTCGATAATCAGCCCGTCAGCCATGATTTGCCGGCAAAGGACATACTGCCAGCCTTGCTTGCCGCGCTCGGCTTAACAGACATGAAAACCCATCTGATTGTTTCCGGCCAGAGCCAGGCGCCGCTGGCAAGCTGGTGGGAGCATCACAAGAATACCTGTATCGCCATACGCCATGCGAGCAACGAGAAGGATGAAAATCCGAACTATCTCATGCTACCCGTGACCCTCGTCAGTGACCTACTCGCTGTGACGTTGGGCGGCACACCCGACGTGGCGAAGATCAATCGTCCGCCAAGCCGGATCGAAACGAAATTCGCCGGGCGGCTCGGTCCAGCCCTGTCGACGGCCGTTAATCCACTCCTTCGAATCAAGACCCATGTCTGTTCTGCAATGCCCGCTTCGGCGAGGGAGGCGCTGGAGGCGCTTACCGGTCAGTCCATGCACCTGATCGACCTGAAGCTTGAATGGGCTAGCAAGATCCATGCGGTTTCGATTGCCCTATCGGAGGCTAAGATCGAACGGCGTGCCGCAACGAATGCCAAGCCTCCGGACAACCGGGAAGGTTCGGCACAGGTTGTGGCCGAAATCGGCAAGACCAGAATCCGCGTGGATGTCCTCGTCAAGATTGCCGACCAGACACTTGAGCGACTGCAAAACCTGCGGGTAGGTGATGTGATGCTGATTGCGCCCAATAGTCTTTCAGAAGCCAGGATGGAAGTGCGCGGGCACGAAATTTATTCCGGGCAGATCGGGCATTCGGGCAAGAATTTCGGCTTTATGGTTTCACAAACAGCCCAGAACAAAGCCAGCGGCCTGCCGCATATGGTCAATTTTCTGGCAGGCGAAAGAGAAAAATCATGAGTGTTTCGACATCGACGGCCACCAGCAGCAATGAAAGCCCCGTCAAAATTGCCGTTCCCGAAAAGGAACTAGACCGGGCCATCGAGGAATTGCGCGCCATGTCCGATGCGCAGAGGGGCGGTGTTGCGCCAGATTCGGGGCACTCGCGGCGCAATGTCACAATGCAGATACCGGTTGAAGTCAACGTTGTGCTGGGCTCTGCAGAAATGAGTGTCGCTGAATTGGCGGGTCTGCAATCCGGCTCAATCATCCAACTCGACCGGCGCGTGGGTGAGCCGGTCGATCTCATTGTCAAGGGTGTGAAAATCGCCAAGGGCGAGATCACCCTGCTCGAAAACGAGTCCAAGCGCTTCGGCTTCCGTATCACGGATATCCTAGGCTGATATACGTCAGGGAAACGCGCGTGATGGTCTATGCTATGCGTTTTACGCCCACCCAGAAAGCTGTCGCGGCAATCGTTGCCATAGGCAAACCAAAAGCCGACGAGCTATTGAAACTTTTGACGCGCGACGAAATCAGCAAGTTGATGGTGGTCGCGAAAACCATGAGCGCGGTAACCCAAGACGACCTTGAACAGATTGTCAGCGAATTTGAATCCGAATTCGCGCGCGGTGTAGGCCTGCTGGATTCCTCGGCGCAGATGGATTCCATTCTCGTCGAGAGTTTCGATGAGGCCGAGCTGGCAACGCTGCGTGGTGACGCCAAAACGCAGGCGCAGGCCAAGGAAAAGAAGCTGTCCGCCTGGGAGATCCTTGCGCAAACCGAGCCGCCGGAAATTTCCGCCTACCTGGAATCGGAAAATGCTCAAGTAGGTGCCTACATCCTTTACCGGCTACCATCGGACCGGGCAGCGGAAATCCTGAAGCACATGGATCGCAATGTGCGCGCATCCATCCTCGGTCGCATGATGGCACTGTCTGATGTGTCGGAACAGGCGGAGGAGTTTCTCGAAGGTGAGCTACTGGAACAGTTTCACCAGGCAAAGAAGGGCGGCAGCAAGTCGGCCTTTGCGCGCGTCGCCACGATCCTGAACGAGATGGACCGCTACACGACCGAGGAAGTGCTGAGTGAAATGTCGCAAACGATTGAGGAGCGCGAGGTATCAGCGGTCAAATCCATGCTCTTCCGTTTCGAAGACATCGTTGTGTTGGAGCCCGCTGCGCGCACCATCATATTCGATGCCGTCGCGACGGACGTGCTGACACTCGCGCTCCGCGACGCGCAGCCGGACCTTACTGAATCCATCCTTTCATCGATCAGCCAGCGCACGCGCCGGATGATCGAAAGTGACTTGAAAGCAAAGGCGCAGGTTCGCGCCGCAGACATTGGCAATGCGCGAAAGAAGATCGTAAGCGAAGTGCTCCGGCTTGCTGGTGAAGGCAGG
Source organism: Rhizobiaceae bacterium (assembly GCA_049289995.1). Classification (GTDB taxonomy): domain Bacteria; phylum Pseudomonadota; class Alphaproteobacteria; order Rhizobiales; family Rhizobiaceae; genus JBATMU01. The sequence goes on from JBATMU010000220.1 coordinate 6,971, forward strand.
ATTGCAATGCCGAACCAGGACCTGGAGGCGGCATAAGTAAATCGCCATGGAAGAGACCGAAAAAGAAGGCAAAACTGAAGCGCCGACCGAGAAGCGGATCAAGGATTCGATTGAGGAGGGCAAGGTTCCGGTTTCGCGGGAAATTGCTACCGCGTCCTCCATGCTGGCATTTTGCGTCGTCTACATTCTTGCTGGTGAAGACATGGTACGCAGCCTCAGCGATCTTCTTGAGACCATGGTTGTTAACGCAATTGGCAGCGATCCGATATCCAACCGGGACTTCTCGACGCTGCTCAACCAACTCGGTCTCGGGGTGGCGACTCTCGTCGGCCCCTTGCTTCTCGTTCTGATGGTCACTGGCATTGTTTCCTCAGCAATGCAGAATGAACCCCGTTTCGTCACCAAGCGCGTAGTGCCGGTATATTCGCGCATCTCTCCCGCCGCTGGGTGGGGCCGGATATTTTCGATGAAAGGCTTCGTAGAGTTTTTAAAGTCATTTTCAAAGATTATAGGAGGGATAATTATTATTGCAATTGGCATGTTGCCAACATTGAAGGACATTCTGCTGATGATGTACCAAGTACAAATAGCATCGCTGATATCAATGTCTGCAATTATCGCAGAGTTACTGGTTTGGGTCTCAGGAGTTTCTATCCTAATTGCTGCCATCGATTTCATCTGGCAGCGCTACAGCTGGTGGGCGGATTTGAAAATGAGTCAGCGGGAAATCAAGGATGAGTTCAAGCAGGCAGAAGGTGATCCGATCACCAAGAGCCGCCTCCGCTCAATCAGCCGCGACCGCGCCCGTTCACGCATGATGCAGGCCGTGCCAACCGCAACGTTGATCGTTGTTAACCCCACGCATTTCGCCGTCGCGCTGCGCTACGACCGTGAGCGCGACAACGCCCCGGTCGTCATTGCAAAGGGAGCAAATATGATAGCCTTGCGCATCCGCGTCATTGCAGAGGAGAATTCGGTCCCAGTGTTTGAAAGGGTTGAACTTGCGCGTGCACTCTACAAGGCCGTCAAGGTCGAACAAATCATCCCCGTCCAGTTCTACAAGATCCTCGCCGAATTGATCCGGTCCGTATACGACAAGCGGGCTTCATGATGCTGCAGACAAATTTCAGCGAAGAGCGGGAAGCCATGATCGGGCGTGCAGTGGTTGACCTGGTGTCGGAGCTGCGACTTGTCGATGTTGAATATCTGATCTCGTTCATTACGCTGCAGATGTTCAACCATGTTGCCGATCAGGTGGCATCTTCGGCAGAGCGGTTCTTTACGCCCGGTTTCATCACTTTGGGAAACGGCTGTAATGTGTCGGCGGCTTGGGACAGGCCTCCAAATATTACCATTGATCTTGTGATGCATCTTGACTGGGCCAAGGCCTATTTTTCCGTCATTCTCGAGGCCGAACAGGCGCAGGTCCAGCTCAACTACTTCTCGTCGGAGATTGCCGACGGTGATCCGCAAGAAAATACCCGGCGCCTTCAAAGGACGATTCAGGAAAATCTGATCTGAAGCTCCAGAAACGCAAGCCAGACCGGATCACATGAGGTGCTAGCAAGGCGGCGGCCAACAAGGCCGACCGGGCAAGTTGTTCACCTACCCTCACCCGTTACTGGCGGGGCGAACTATTTGAATAGCGACAGAATGTTCTGCGCCGAGGAATTGGCAATTGACAAGGCCTGGATTCCCAGTTGTTGCTGAGTTTGGAGCGCCTGCAGCCGAGTTGATTCCTTGGTCATGTCGGCATCAACGAGGGTGCCAATGCCCATTTCAATGGAATCGAGCAGCGCGCCGACAAAATCCGTCTGCAGGGAAATGCGCTTCTTTGCCGCGCCGGCCTCCGAAGCGGTTGCCGTCAGTTGTTGCAGCCGAGAATCTACGGCGGAAATCATGTCATCGATGTCTACGTTGTCGAGACCGGCCGCAGTAATATCCAGAGTGTCGACGGAAACAGTTACTGCGCCGCTGCCGGTGGTGGTGAACTCTGAATCGGCGATGCCGGATTGGTCAGCGGCATCGTAAAGTTCCAGAGTCGAGGTATCGATGTCGATGGTCTGGACCTGAACGCCTGCGGATGTACGGGTAAAAGATGAGACGATGGATTTAACCTGTACGTAATTTGCCGCGCCAGAATCAACGGACAGCCAGTTTTCTCCCGAAAATGACGCAGAGCCTGCCGTCGAGCGCAATTGCTCCTGCAAGGCGGTGATTTCGTCCTGGATCTTGGTCTTGTCCACGCCCGGCTCTCGGGCTGCGACAATTTTTGACTTGATTTCATCGACAACGCTAATTGCGGTCTTCAGGGCCGTGTATGTGACATCTACTTTAGCTGCGCCAAGCCCCAGCGCATCCTGCACTGTGGACAGCGCCTTGTGGTCGGAACGCATCGTAGTCGCAATCGCCCAGTAGGCGGCATTGTCTTTCGCCTCTGCTACTCGAAAGCCGGTTGAAACCCGATCCTGCACTTGGGCCAACTGCGTATTGGTTTGCTGCAGTGTCCGCAATGCGGTCATTGCAGTGGGATTGGTCAGGATGCTGGACATGGTGTCGTGCGGCCTCAATTTCGAGAACAGTTACATTCCGACTGGCGGAGAGAGCGATCACGCATCATGCTTCGACTTAACGCCGAGACCGCCAAGGTATAAATAGAGTGTTCTATATCATGGTTAACATGGGGTTAAACTAACTGAATTCCGCTGCCGACTTCTAGGGAATACGCTTGTCATACGCGATATCGGACAACTCCAGAGACGTGATCTCTCCCGTGCCGAGCCGGTCTGAGAGGGCCGCAAACAGAGGAACTTCAATCACCTTCGCGTCTTTGGGCCTAAAGTCCTCAGAGAAGAGATCAGAAAAACTGGCTAATTTGCGATGAATTGTATCGCTGATCACATAACTCGCCTCTGCAAGGCGGTCTTTGTTTTTCAGAATCAATCTTGCACGGAAGGTAATATAACCACGCACCTTGTCTTCCTTGAAGACCGCGATACTGATGAAATCGGTTTTGATTTCGGGTTCGCTTGCCGCAGTTTCGCTTTCCTCGGTCGCAGCTGAGTGGCTCCGATACCAATTGAAACCGAAGAAGCCGCCGCAAGAGATCAGTATCGCAATCACGCCCGCAGCTGTATGTTTGAGCATTCTTCACCCGCCGCCCATTATTTTCACACCCGCAATGGGCCAAGTTCCCTTCATTGCAGCAAGAACTTGTCCCAACCTGTTGCAACAATGCTGCTTGAATCGGGTTTCGCGCCGAATAGCAACCCATAATGGTAGCTTGGCGTAAGATATTGGGTGAGGACTACTTTTGCGTTTATCATTTTTCGCATGTCATATTTGATAATTGGCAGAGATTCATGATGAAGCCTAACACTCTGTTAGAAATTATCGGGGTGATTCGGGGTGACGCAAAATGATCATTTTAATTGACGAACGCGAGGTTGTTATCAACAATTACAAGAGTCAACTAACGCGTGAAGGTTTTGCCTCTGCTGGATTCAATGCAGTGGAATTCAAGGAGTGGGCGGATACATCCGGACAGGATGAATTAAGCTGTATTGGAGCATATCTCGTTGGTGCGCAAACCACGAAGAATTTGTCTCCAAAATATTTAAGGCAAAAAACTGATGCGCCGGTCATTGCTTTAGTGGATTTGTGTAATCTCGAGAGCACGCTCAACCTGTTCGAGAATGGTTATGACGATGTTCTGAGCAAGCCTGTTCATGTTCGGGAAATTTTGGCTCGGATATCGGCTATCAAGCGTCGCACAGCTCCAAGCGGAAAAGCCAGCTATTTCGACCGTTTGACTGTCTATTCCGACGGACGTGATCCGGAGGTGGACGATGAAGTCTTCCCGCTGCCACGCCGGGAACGCCGCATACTGGAGTACTTGGCGGCCGTCAATGGTCGAAGGGTGAACAAAACCCAGATTTTCAATGCCATTTACGGCGTCTTCGATGAGGACATAGATGAGAACGTCGTCGAAAGCCATATCAGCAAGTTGCGCAGGAAGTTGCGTATGAAGCTTGGGTTCGACGTCATCGATTCAAAGCGGTTCCTTGGCTACCGGCTAGCCGTTGGGCGGCCTCTTGCAAAAGTCAGTGAATAAATCCCGGAACCTACCACGACGAAAGCCGTGCACAAGCTTGGCGAATTAGTCTTTCTTCAATCACCAGGAGGTCAAGCAATGACTATTTACGGAATGATGAGGACAAGCATTTCGGGAATGAATGCTCAGGCTGCCCGCCTGACGGCCATAGCCGACAATATCGCCAATGCCGATACAACCGGCTATAAGCGATCTTCGATCGAATTTACCGATCTGGTCATTCCCGGGGGACGTGGGTCTGCACGCGGCGCAAGCCTCTATGAATCAGGGTCTGTCGTGCCGCATACCCGCCAGGCCGTTTCGGCGCAGGGGACATTTCGGTATACGACTTCACCAACTGATTTGGCTCTAGATGGCAATGGCTTCTTTGTCGTGAAGAGTGCGTCCGGCGCGCAATTGCTGACTCGTGCCGGCTCTTTCATTCCAGATGGCGAAGGCTTTCTCTACAACAGCGCCAACTATTATTTGCAAGGCTATCCGATCATCGACGGCCAAGTTCAAAGTGTCGCCAATGGCTTTGCTGGACTTGAAAATGTAAATATCTGGAGTTTCGACTTGGCAGCGGTGCCGACCACGAGCGGCAATTTTGTGGTGAACCTGCCGGCAGATACGGCGATTTCGGCAGCGTCCCCGCCCTCTGCAAACACAGTCGGTGCGGTATACGCGCAAAAATCGTCGCTGACGGTCTATGACAATCTTGGCAGTTCCAGGATCGTCGATGTCTACATGACAAAGACCGCCGCAAACGCCTGGGAAGTGACAGTCTACAATCAGGCCGATGCCGCAGCGGAGGGAGCTCCTTTCCCCTATGCGAGCGGGCCCTTGGCGACCGACACACTAACTTTCTCGCCAACGGACGGGAAGCTTGCTTCCTCATCGGCGACATCGCTTACCTTTGCAGTTCCTGGCGGTTCGCCGGTCACGCTCGATATGTCGGGCTCGACGCAACTAGGCATCGGCTATGTCGTTTCCGAGGCGACGCTGAACGGAAGCGCGCCCTCGATCGTCGACCGCACGATCATTGACAGCGACGGTGTGCTCTACGCCGGCTACACCAACGGAACTTTCCGCGCTCTCTACAAGATCCCGGTGGCGACTGTCATCAGTCCCGATCAGCTCACGCCGGTCTCAGGAACCGCCTATGCGCTCAGCGCGGATTCTGGTGACGTGACCGTCGGCTTCGTCGGCGAAGGCTCGGCAGGGAAAATTATGGCCGCGACGCTCGAGCAATCCAATGTCGATATCGCCGAGGAATTAACCGTGATGATCCAGGCACAGCGCGGCTATTCGGCAAACTCGAAAGTCTTCCAGACAGGATCGGAAATCACAGACATCGCGATCAACCTGAAACGCTGACAGCAATTTACCATCCGGGGTCGCGCCTTGATGGCTCGGCGCCGAAACAGAAGCAAGGCAACGCCAATGTCGCTTTCAAGCGTCTTACAGATCGCACAGAATTCGCTGGCGAACATGACGCGCCGGACGGGTGTGCTTGCCCGCAATGTCAATGATTCTAATAATGAATATTATGCGCGCCGCGATTTGCAAACTGTGACCTTGCAATCGGGTGCGCAGACAGTTAGCGCGAGGCGCGCGGTGGATTTGCGCCTCGAACGGGCTTCGATTGATGCGACATCCGGCAGCGCCGGACAGCAGCTTTTGTCCGGTCGGTTGGAAGCCTTGAATTCGCTGCTTGCCGGAGAAGATGGCGCACTTGACATCACCGACCGGCTGACCGCTCTTCACGACAGCATCCAGGCCTATAGTGGCGCCCCGGACAATGACCTGCTCGGCCAGTCCGTTCTAGGTAAGGCTCGCGATATGGCTGCTGCGCTCAACTTGGCGACAAGTGCTGTGCAGGATTTCCGCCTCGGCGTTGACAAGGAAATCGGCGAAACGGTGACACAACTCAACGCGCTTCTGGATGAGTTCGAAAACGTAAACAGCGATATCAAGCAGGGCACGAAGCTGGGCCAAGATGTCAACGACGCCCTCGACCGCCGGTCCGAACTCTTGAACAACATTGCCGAAATCGTTCCGGTCTCGCCATTGATGCGCGACAACAATGACATGGTCCTTCTGACGACCTCCGGCGCGACGCTGTTTGAAACGGAAGCCCGCACGGTCAGCTTCGTGCCGCAGGCCGCGCTTGCGCCTGGCACAACCGGCAATCCGGTTTTTGTCGACGTCGTCCGGCTGAATTTCAACGGCGACATCAACGCTCCGGTTGCCGGGAAACTCGACGGTCTTTTGCGCCTGCGCGATGGCGTTGGACCCGGATTGCAGACGCAGTTGGATGAAACAGCTCGTTCACTTGTCGCTGCCTTTGCTGAAACTGATGCGTCGGGCGGCGCGCTGCCTCCGCTTCACGGTCTGTTTTCATGGTCTGGCGGGCCGGGAATTCCGCCTGCCGGTGCGTTAGTCTTTGGTTTAGCCGGCACCATTGCGGTCAATCCCGCCTATGACCCTGTTGCTGGCGGCTCGGTCGTGCGCCTGCGCGATGGCGGGGCCAATGGCGCTGCCTACAATGCCAATCCTGCGGGCCAGTCGGCTTACGCGAACCGCCTGATTAACCTCGCCGGTCAATTCGATACCAACCGCGCCTTCGATCCAGCCGCCGGCATCGGCAACGCCCTGAGCCTCGTCGAGTTCTCCAGCCGCTCCAGCGGCTGGTTTGCCGGCCAGCGGTCCGATGCCGCGAACATGGCAGACACAGCGGCGGCCAAATCCGCGCGCATCCGCGAGAGCCTTTCCAATCAGACAGGGGTCAACATCGATCTCGAAATGTCCAAGCTGGGGGAACTTGAAAACGGCTACCAAGCATCGGCCCGCCTGCTCGCCGTAGCTGACCAGATGCTGCAAACCCTTCTCGATTCCGTGGGGTGACGGCCATGATATCAGGCATTTCAACCAGATCAATCCAGAAGGCTCTCGAGCGGTCTCTGGTCAATCTGCAGAGAGAGATGGCCGACATGCAGGTCGCGGTGCAGACCGCAAAATTTGCCGATATCGGTCTCAGCCTCGGCGCGAAGACCGGTACGTCGGTGTCTTTCCTGCGCGACATGCGGCGGCTCGAATCGATCCTCGATACCAACAAGCTTGCCGCGACACGGCTAGAAGCCACGCAGAATTCGCTCTCAACCTTGCGCACGGCCACCAACGCGGTACTATCGGCGCTGACTGCGGGAAACCAGTCAGCAGACGGCCGCAAGATTTCGGCGGAATCAGCAAAATCAGCTCTCGCCTCAATGACATCGTCCTTGAATGCGGCTGTCGGCGGGCAGCACATCTTTGCCGGCATCAACAGCGATGTTGCGCCGATCAATACCGGCAACGGTATCCCAGCAGGCATTGAAATGGATGCCGCCTTTTTGGCCCGCTTTGGCTTTGCCAAAAACGATCCGGCGGCGGTTGTGATTACCGTCACTGCATTTCAGGACTTTATCTCCGATGATGTGATGCCCATGTTCAACGGAGCCGGATGGAACAGCATCGTATCCAGCGCTTCGGATACGTTAATTCAGTCCCGTATCACGCTGAAGGAAGTCTCCTCCACATCTGTTTCCGCAAATGAGGAGGGCGTGCGAGGAACATTTCTTGCTGCAGCGCTCGCTGCGAATTTTCTTGACACGCCACTCAGCACTGCAGTCGCCGACGACATCGTCAAGAACTCCGTTTCAATGAGTGCGACTGCAGATTCAAAAGTGGCGGCGATCCAATCGCAGGCTGGCTTGATCCAGGAGCGTGTGTCGCAGGCCGACACAAAAGTCAGCACACAGCGCGACATGTTGGCTACAGCCGGTGGCAATCTGGCTTCGGTCGATCCTTACGAAGCTTCCGTTCGGTTGAATGCACTGCTCACGCAAATCGAGACTTCATATGCATTAACCCAGAAAATCCAAAATATGAGCATCCTGAAATATCTGCGTTGAAATTAGGAAAGAACATCAGTGGTTTATCGCCTTCACTACGCTGACATCCAGGAAGAAGCGACTGATACAGCCAAGTTGCGGGAGCGAGAAGTCCTGCAGCGGTCGATTGATCTGTTACGGCAAGCGGGATCGGAACAGGCGATGCCATTTGCTTCAATAGAAGCTATACATTTCACAGCCCGCGTCTGGACTGCGTTTCTTGAGGACCTTGCAAAGCCTGACAACCAGTTGCCCAAGGAAGCACGTGCCAGCCTGATCTCGATCGGCATTTGGATACTCAAGGAACTGGACGCCATTCATTCGGGCTCGTCGACCGCCTATGGCGACATTGTCGAAATATCCGAAATCATTAGGGACGGGTTGAACGGAAAATGACATTCAAAGTGTATCTGAAAGTCAATGACAAGATTTTCATAAATGGCGCTGTCCTGCGTGTGGACAGAAAAACCACAATTGAATTTCTCAACGACGTCAGCTTTCTTCTGGAAAGCCAGATCATTCAGCCGGAGCAGGCCGATACTCCGCTCAAACAGCTCTATTATGTCGTGCAGATCATGCTGATGTCGCCCAATGACACCGACGCCGCCCTTGCAGTCTATCGCGGCCAGATGCCGACATTGATGGAAACATTCACCAGCCCGAAAATCAACAACGAGCTGAAGGATATCGACCGGTTGGTCCACGAGAAAAGCTTCCATACCGCCATGAAGAGCATCCGTGAGCTTTTCAAGATCGAAGCGGCTATCCTTTCGGGCGAAACGAGCGTCATGGCGAATACACTGAAGTCAGCTGCGGATGTGATGCGCCGGGCCGACACGAAGACGGAAGAACTCAAAACCGTAGCGAGGTAGCCATGGTCGGCGTAAATTTTGCAACGCAGTCGCTATCCTCGGGCGCCAATACCAGCGTCACGAGGAAGTCCACTCTCGACTATGATTCATTCCTGAAGCTGCTGGTCACCCAGATGAAGAATCAGGATCCGACCAAGCCGATGGACTCAACCGAATACATCGCCCAACTCGCGTCTTTTTCCAATGTTGAGCAATCGATCAGCATGAACAAGAAACTGGACAGCCTGCTCCAGCAAACCAGGATCTCGCAGGGTGTCAGCCTGATCGGCAAATTCGTCAGCTCTCTCGACAATATGGGAGCGGGTATCGTCGAATCTGTTCGCTTCACCGGCGATAGCATCGTGGTGGCT
>JBATMU010000221.1:0-3751 GCA_049289995.1 Rhizobiaceae bacterium
CGTTTGGCGAGCGGGCCCGCCGCCCGCCGCCCATCATCTCACCGAAAATATCCTCGAAAATGTCGGCAAATCCGCCGCCGCCGCCAAATCCGCCCTGGCCGCCGCCCATGCCGCCATTTTCAAATGCCGCATGGCCGAACCGGTCATATGCCGCGCGCTTCTGCGGGTCTTTCAGCGTCTCATAGGCCTCGGCCAATTCCTTGAACTTGTGTTCGGCTGCCGCATCGCCCGGGTTCTTGTCCGGATGGTATTTCATGGCGAGCTTGCGGAAAGCGCTTTTCAGCGCTGCCTCATCCGCCTTGCGGTCAATGCCAAGGGTTTCATAGAAATCGGGCTTGGCCATTCGTGCAGCGGTCTTTCGTTAAAGTCCAAAGGCCTTTCCCCGGAAGGCGGCCTGCGGAATCGGTCTGAAATCTGGATAAAGCCCGCGCATGACAGCGCAAGCCGCTTTCCCGGCAAAACGTTTGGCCCACCCGGACAGCCGGGTTCATGTAGTCGCTGTTGCAGCAAAATTCCAGTCCGCATCAGGCTTGCGCTGTTTTGCTGCGGTTCGCGGCCGCCCGCGCTGGCCGCAAGAAAAAGGGCCCCCGTGCGGGAGCCCTTCTCTCATGCGCCAATCCGGGGATCAGGCGCTTTTTTTCTTGCCGTCGTCGTCGTCCATTTCTTCGAATTCGGCATCGACAACGTCTTCGCCCGAGGCTTTCGCATCAGCCTTGGCGTCGGCTTCAGCCTGTTCGGACTGGGCCGATTCATACATGGCCTGGCCGAGCTTCATCGAGGCTTCGGCCAAAACATCGGTCTTGGCCTTGATCTCGTCGGTGTCTTCGCCTTCCGCTGCCGTCTTCAGTGCCGCAATGGCGTCCGAAATGGCGGTGCGCTCGCCTTCGCCGACCTTGTCTCCATAGTCCTTCAGGGACTTTTCCGACGAATGGATCAGCGCCTCGGCCTGGTTGCGCGCTTCCACCAGCGCACGGCGCTTCTTGTCGCCTTCCGCATTGGCTTCGGCGTCCTTGACCATCTTTTCGATGTCGGCGTCAGACAGGCCGCCCGAGGCCTGGATGCGGATCTGCTGCTCCTTGCCGGTGCCCTTGTCCTTGGCAGAGACCTGAACAATGCCGTTGGCGTCGATATCGAAAGTGACCTCGATCTGCGGCACGCCGCGCGGCGCTGACGGAATGCCCATCAGATCGAACTGGCCAAGGCTCTTGTTGTCGGCGGCCATTTCGCGTTCGCCCTGGAAGACCCGGATGGTCACGGCCGACTGATTGTCGTCGGCGGTCGAGAACACCTGGCTCTTCTTGGTCGGGATTGTCGTGTTGCGGTCGATCAGCCGGGTGAACACGCCGCCCAGCGTCTCGATGCCGAGCGACAGCGGTGTCACGTCGAGAAGCAGCACGTCCTTGACGTCGCCCTGCAGCACGCCGGCCTGAATGGCAGCGCCCATGGCCACCACTTCATCGGGGTTGACGCCCTTGTGCGGTTCCTTGCCGAAGAACTGCTTCACGACTTCCTGGATCTTGGGCATGCGGGTCATGCCGCCGACCAGAACCACTTCGTCGATTTCAGCCGCCTTGAGGCCGGCATCCTTGAGCGCCGAACGGCACGGCTCGATGGTCCGCTGGACCAGATCATCCACCAGGCTTTCGAACTTGGCGCGCGTCAACTTCATCGTCAGGTGCTTGGGGCCGGAGGCGTCGGCCGTGATGAAGGGCAGGTTGATTTCGGTCTGCGCCGAGGACGACAATTCGATCTTGGCCTTTTCGGCGGCTTCCTTCAGCCGCTGCAGCGCCAGCTTGTCATTCTTCAGGTCGATGCCCTGATCCTTCTTGAACTCGGCCGCCAGATATTCCACCAGCCGCATGTCAAAGTCTTCGCCGCCGAGGAAGGTGTCGCCATTGGTCGACTTCACCTCGAACACGCCGTCGCCGATTTCCAGCACCGAAATGTCGAACGTGCCGCCGCCAAGGTCATAGACGGCAATGGTCTTGCCTTCTTTCTTGTCGAGGCCATAGGCAAGGGCCGCAGCCGTCGGTTCGTTGATGATGCGAAGCACTTCAAGGCCGGCGATCTTGCCGGCATCCTTGGTGGCCTGGCGCTGGGCGTCGTTGAAATAGGCGGGAACGGTGATGACGGCCTGCTCGACCTTTTCGCCGAGATAGGCTTCCGCCGTTTCCTTCATCTTCTGCAGGATCATCGCCGATACCTGGCTGGGCGAATACTTGTTGCCATCCGCCTCGACCCACGCGTCGCCATTGGTGCCCTTGACGATGTTGTAGGGGACCAGCTTCTTGTCCTTTTCCACCATCGGGTCGTCATAGCGGCGGCCGATCAGCCGCTTGACGGCAAACAGCGTGCCTTCCGGATTGGTGACCGCCTGCCGCTTGGCCGGCTGGCCGACAAGCCGCTCGCCATCGCCCGAGAACGCCACAATGGACGGCGTGGTGCGCGCGCCTTCGGCGTTTTCGATCACTTTGGCGTCCTTGCCGTCCATGACGGACACGCAGGAATTGGTGGTTCCGAGGTCAATGCCGATGACTTTGGCCATGTTCTTCTCCTTTTTAGCAGGCTTGGGGACCCTCGTTGAGGCGTTCCCGTTCAAGCCCCTGATGCGGCGTTTTCCGGGCGGACAACAGCATCTGCGCCGGGTTGCGGCGTATATAAGGAGGGTGCCTGTCCTGCGCAAGGCTGGCGGGCCTATGAAGGGCGGCCGCAGTTCCTTGTTGCGGCCCGCACTTGCAGCGTCGCACCTGCCGGGCCACATTCAGGCCATGGCCCAGACCCTTGACCTCGTCGAACAACGACGCCACCGGCTCATCAACATGCTGCACACCTGGCTGCTGGCGGCAGGCAGCCTGGCGCTTCTGGCGGGCTCGGCCTGGATTTTCGCCGGCGTAACCGGCCTGCTCTGGGCTGCGGCGTTCGGCGTTTTCACAACGTTTGCCGTCCGCCGCATCAGCCCGCAAATGGTGCTGAAAATGTACAAGGCCGAACCGGTCTCGGCTGCCGAATTCCCGCTTGGCCATGACATCATCAACGAATTGGCCGGCCGCGCCGGCCTGCCCGCCGTGCCGAAACTGCATGTTGTACCGTCCGAACTGCTCAATGCCTTTGCCGTGGGCCGCAAGGACGATTCGGCTATCGCCATTACCGACGCGCTGGCCCGCACATTGACGCCGCGCGAGCTGGCAGGGGTGCTTGCCCATGAAATGAGCCATATCGCCAACGAAGACCTCAAGGTGATGGCCTTTGCCGACATGGTCTCGCGCTTCACTTCGATGCTGTCGACGGCGGGACTTTTTTCGGCGCTGTTCAATCTCTTCGGCCTGTTCGGCCTGCATGGTTCGGGCGTGCCGTGGAGCGCGGTGATCGTCTTGATGGCCGCTCCTACCATTGGCGGCCTGCTGCAGATGGCGCTGTCGCGCACCCGCGAATTTGACGCCGATCTGGGCGCCGCCGAATTGACCGGCGATCCTGACGGGCTGGCATCTGCCCTGCGCAAGCTCGAACATGCCCAGCGCCGCCAATGGGAGGGCCTTGTCCTGCCCGGCGGCCGCATTCCCGATCCATCCATGCTGCGCTCGCATCCGGCTACGGCCGAGCGCATCGCCCGGCTGATGGCGCTCAAGGGGGACAGTGCGGCGGCCGATACACACCGCACTGTTTCGCGCCCGTCGCCCTTGCCTCGCATCCGCCAGCGTGAGCCTTTGGCGCTTAGCCTCGCCGGCGGGACGGAAAATATGCCGTGTTGTTC
>JBATMU010000222.1:0-4301 GCA_049289995.1 Rhizobiaceae bacterium
CACAAAGGGTTCGCGCGGCAAGGGCTCACGGGCCAAAGGTTCACGGACCGGCGGCAGCGGCAAGGCGGTGCGCTCCTGCGGTTCGGCGCGGGGGGCAGTGCGGCCGGCAAGGCGGATATTCTGTTCGATGACGATATCGGCGGCGCCGCCGATAAGGATGAGGTGTTCGACATCATCACGGCGCACCAGAACGAGCCTGCGATGGGAATCAACAGCCGCCGCATCGGTCACTGCAAGACGCGGCGTGCGGTTACGGCCGCCCGCAACATAGGTTCCCGACACCATCCGGCGGACAATGGCGTAAACGATCAAAATGGCCACAAGGGCGGCCAGACCTAGAATCGCCCAATAGGCGTATTCCGAATAGGTGACGCCAACGAGGTCATCGAGATAGTCGCGCATGTCTTTCCCCCGAAATTCCGGCGATCACCGGCAAAGTAGCGTGGATTGTCCTGAAATGAAACGGGCAAACACCAATCATGGCTAATGTGACGCGCTCGTGCGGCTGCATTTTTTGTCTTTGGCCGCGAGTCCGGCCTTTTTTCCCGGGCCAAACTGTGATTCAAGCATGGCCGGGGCGATTTTGAGGGACATGATGGCGAGCGGCAAAAGCAACGTGAAATCGTCCGCCCAGCCGGCCGTCGTCAGCGCGCAGCCCTTTATTGAAGAAAACACCAGGCCCGGCGCGATTTTCCGGCTGGTTGTGTTCGTGGCCGTGCTCATGGCTGCTGCCGTCATCTTCGTTTTGTTCAAGGAGCGTTTCGGCCAACCGTTCCTGCTTGGCCTGCTTGGCATCCTTGCCATGATTGGCGTGGGCTATCTGTTTGCCACAGCCATAGGCTTTGTGCGGCTTGATCCGCGTTCGTCGGGCGATGAATTGTCGAAGGCCTTTGTCGATACGCTTGCGCAAGGCGTGGTGGTGGCCGATCCAAAAGGCCGCATCGTCTATGCCAACCGCGCCTATGCGGCGTTGACGGGCGCGGCGGCGCAGGCTGACATCCGCACCCCCGAGACGCTGCTGTCGGACAATTCGGAAGCTGCCGAAGCCGTGCACAGGCTGGCCACCGGGCTCAGGGATGGACGGGCAGGCGAAGCGGAACTGCGGCTTAGCCGCCCGCTTTCGGCAGGCGGAGACGGCGCGGAGGGGGCGCATTGGTACCGGGCGCGGGCGCGGCTGTTTTCGCTGCCGTCACGCAAACAGGTGCTGCATGCCTGGCAGCTTGCCGACATATCCGGCGAACGCGCCGAGCAGGAGCGGTTTTTCCAGGATTTGCAAAAGGCCATCGACCATCTCGACCATGCGCCGGCCGGTTTCTTTGCCGCCGAACGCGATGGGCGCGTGACCTATCTCAACGCAACGCTGGCCGATTGGCTGGGCGTTGATCTTGCACAATTTTCGCCTGGATCGCTTTTGCTTGCCGATATCGTGGCGGGCGATGGCATGGCGTTGATCGCTTCGGTGAAAGCCGATCCGGGCGCCAGCCGCACTGCGGTCATCGATCTTGATCTGGCAACCCAGACCGGCCGCGTCCTTCCGGTGCGCTTCCTGCATACGGTGAGTGCGGCGCGCGACGGGCTGGCGAGCGCCTCGCGCACCATCGTTCTCAATCGGGCAGAGGGCGAGGATGCCTCCTCGGACCTCAGGGCGGCGGAAATCCGCTTCACGCGGTTTTTCAACTCGACGCCCATGGCCATTGCCGGGCTTGATGCCGAGGGCCGGCTGCTGCGCACCAATGCGCCATTCCTGTCGTTGTTTTCGTCTGCTGTTGACCGCGATTCCGTCGACCGCAAGATCCGCTTTGAAACGGTCATCAACGAGCGCGACCGGCCCGCCCTTGCCGAGGCGTTGAAACGCGCCGCCGACCGCCAAGCCGATATTACCCCCATCGACACCACGGTCGCTGGCGACGAGGGCCGCCACCTGCGGGTTTATGTCAATGCGGTGGCTGGCGGGCCGGAAGGAGCGGAGGAATCGGCGATCGTCTATGTCGTCGATGTCACCGAGCAGAAGGCGCTTGAAGGCCAGATGGCGCAGAGCCAGAAAATGCAGGCGGTCGGGCAATTGGCAGGCGGCATCGCTCACGATTTCAACAATGTGCTTACCGCCATCATCATGGCGTCAGATCTGCTGCTGACCAATCACCGCGCGTCGGACCCGTCATTTGCCGACATCATGAACATCAAGCAGAACGCCAACCGCGCCGCTTCGCTGGTGCGCCAGCTTCTGGCCTTTTCCCGCCGTCAGACGCTGCGCCCCGAAGTGCTGTCGCTCACCGACGTTCTGGCCGATGTCCGCATGCTGCTCGTCCGGCTTGTCGGCTCCGGCGTGAAGCTCAACATCGACCATGGCCGCGACTTGTGGCCGGTCAAGGCCGATCTCAACCAGTTCGAACAGGTCGTGGTCAATCTCGCTGTCAATGCGCGGGATGCCATGCCGCATGGCGGCTCCCTTTCCATCCGCACCCGCAATGTGCCGGCGGCTGAATGCGCGTCATTCGGCCACCGTGAATTGACCGAAGGCGATTACGCCCTGGTCGAAGTCGAGGATACCGGCACCGGCATTCCGGCGGATGTGCTGAAGAAAATTTTCGAACCCTTCTTCACCACAAAGGAAGTCGGCAAGGGCACCGGGCTCGGCCTGTCCATGGTCTACGGCATCATCAAGCAGACCGGCGGCTTCATTTATGCCGAATCGGAGCCGGGCAAGGGCACGACGTTCCGCATTTTCCTGCCACGCCACATCGCCACCGCGCGCGAGGAAGAGGCGGCGCGGGAAGCGCAGATCAATGGCGCTGCGGCACGTGCGGCCGATGCGGTGCGCGACTTGTCGGGCGCGGCGACGGTGCTTTTGGTCGAAGACGAGGACGCGGTGCGCATGGGCGGGGTGAGGGCTTTGACCTCGCGCGGCTATACCGTGCATGAGGCCTCTTCGGGCGTTGAGGCTCTCGAACTGTTCAAGGAGCTGGATGGCAAGGTCGACATCATCGTGTCGGACGTTGTCATGCCGGAAATGGACGGGCCGACGCTTCTGGGCGAAGTGCGCAAGATCCAGCCCGACATCAAGTTCGTGTTTGTCTCGGGCTATGCCGAGGACGCGTTCTCGCGCAACCTGCCGCCTGAAGCCAAATTCGGCTTCCTGGCCAAGCCGTTCTCGCTCAAGCAATTGGCGACCACCGTAAAGGAAATGCTGGAAGGGTAGGGCCTCTTCCTCTCCCCGCCGGGGGGAGGAAGCAACGCGCCGTCCGAGCCGTTCACTATTTGTGGTTCGTGGCTCGCCGTTCGCAATTCCGATCGCGACTGACGAACCACCAACAACGGACGGCGAGTGCCTGCGCCCCCAATTTCGCCTTTCCGGCCCAAATATCGGCCTTAGCCGTCAACGGGCTTGGCGGCCGCGGTTGAAAAACGCCAGCACCAACGCCGCCGCAAAGCCGAAAAGCACTTTGGATGTCAATGTCGCCGCCATCGGCATCAGCGTCACAAAGCCGGGATTGATCACCGGCAGGATCAGCAGAAAATTGACTGCCCACACCGCCGCCAATGCCGATACAACCACCAGCGGCTCAAAAGCCGTACCGGCCAATCGCGGCAAAATCCGGCGCGCCAGCAGCGCCACCGCAATACCGAGCGCCACTGCCAGGCTCATGTGAATGGCGATGCCGAGCGGCACGCTGAGCGGCGATCCGGCCAAATCGGGCAGCACCGATTGGGTCACGCCGCGCGCCACCACGGCGCTCCCCGCCCCGGAAAGCTCCTGATAGAATGAGACCCACAAAACCTCGGCCACGCCGCCCATCAGTCCCGCCAGGGCGCCAATGGAAAACAGGCTGTGTTCTGAACTGCGCACCTGGGCAAAAGTCATGCTCATTCCTCCAAAACGCGCCAGCCGAAAGCGCCAGCGACACCAAGTGATGCTACGACCCGGATCACCAATGCGGATTGATCTGCATCAGCAAATTGCCCGACGCTAGCAAGGGGCAACGTTCGGCAATTGACTTCGCCCTCACCAAACGCGGACAACGCTTCGGCTGCGCCTCACCAGGCCCTGAAATCCCTCTCCCCGCTCGGGCGAGGCAAGAACGCGCATCTGCCGCTCCCAATTTCGCCTGATTTGTGCTGCAATTGGCGGCAATCCGCAGGCGGCAGGGGACGCGCCGCAGTTTTTTCGCGCCATAATGCGCACCGTTTCACGAGGGCCAACCATGACCAAACGCATCATCCTTTCCGCAATTGCTACGGCCGTCCTGTTGGCTGGCTGCACGTCCGATCCCTATACCGGCCAGCAGAAGGTCTCCAATACC
>JBATMU010000223.1:0-1513 GCA_049289995.1 Rhizobiaceae bacterium
TCAATCTGCGCGAGGTCAAATGCCGCCTGCAAGTTGAGCCAGAACTGCGGGCTGGTCTTGAAATAGCGCCCCAGCCGGGCCGCTGTTTCTGCCGTCACCGCGCGTTTTTCGCGGACAATTTTCTCCAAACGGTCACGCGGCACACCAATGGCCTTGGCCAGCGCGCCGGCGGAAAGGGCATACTCCGCTAGGAAATCCTCGCGAAGGATTTCACCGGGGTGAACAGGGCGTGGCAAAAGCGCGGTCATCGGAGCACCTCAGTGATAATCGGTAATTTCAACGTCATATGCGTCGCCGCCGCGCCAAACAAAGCACAGCCGGAATTGTTGGTTCAGCCGGATCGACCATTGCCCGGCCCGGTCGCCCTTCAATTGTTCGAGCCGGTTGGAAGGCGGCACGCGGAGACCGGCAAGTTCGGCGGCCGCGTCAAGCTGGGCGAGCTTTCGCTGCGCCCGCGCCAACAGATCGGCGGGAAACCCCTTGAAAGCAATCCCCGCCCGCAATGCCGGAATGCGCTTGTCCTTGACTGACCGGATCATCGGTTTTCGTATCTCAATACGATACAAATTGCAACAGCCCTTGCCGGTTGGCAAGCGGGCGGCTAGAGAACGGCAGAACCGCAAAGGCCCGAAATTCCCATGTCCGAAAAGCCGAAAAAGCCGCAAAAACTCCGCGCCCGCCAGCCGCGCGGCTTTGTTGACCGCTCGCCCGATGACATCCGCGCCACCGACAAGATGATCGCCAAAATCCGCGAGGTCTATGAGCGCTACGGCTTTGATCCGGTCGAAACGCCGATGTTTGAATATACCGATGCGCTCGGCAAGTTTTTGCCCGACAGCGACCGGCCGAACGAGGGCGTGTTCTCGCTGCAGGATGATGACGAGCAGTGGATGAGCCTGCGCTATGACCTGACCGCGCCGCTCGCCCGGCATGTGGCTGAAAACATCAACGACATCCAATTGCCCTTCCGCAGCTATCGGCAGGGCTGGGTGTTCCGCAATGAAAAGCCGGGGCCGGGCCGCTTCCGCCAGTTCATGCAGTTTGACGCCGACAGCGTCGGTGCGCCCGGCGTGCAGGCCGATGCCGAAATGTGCATGATGATGGCGGATGCGATGGAGGCGCTCGGGATCAAGCGCGGCGATTACGTGATCCGGGTGAACAACCGCAAGGTGCTCGACGGCGTGATGGAGGCGATCGGCGTCACCGATGTTGGCCAGAAGCTCGGAGTTCTAAGGGCGATTGATAAAAAGGATCGACTGGGAATTCGAGGTGTCGAAAAACTACTTGGGGCGGGGCGCGAGGACGAAAGCGGGGATTTTATGAAAGGTGTAGGCCTTTCACCCGCACAAATCGCTCCGCTGATTAGGTTCGCTGATTTCAATAACGTCTATGGCGCAATCCAAGAGGGTAACTACGACGAGGTCGATACTAGCTTCCCAAATCCATTCGAACATCCACATCACCTCTGGGAGTCAGAGGGTTACGAAAAGCGCATCGTCGATAAAGCTAAAGC
>JBATMU010000224.1:0-4260 GCA_049289995.1 Rhizobiaceae bacterium
CACGCGGTCCTGGCGGCGATGGACGCGGAAGGCGTTAGCGCTTTTCATCTGGCCGGCCATTCCATGGGCGGGGCGGTGGCGGCGCTCACGGCGCTTGCAGCACCGGACCGGGTGCTTTCGCTGACGCTTCTGGCGCCCGGCGGCATGGGACCGGATATCAACATGCCGCTGCTGCGCCGTTTTGCGGAAGCAGTTGACGAAAATGCCTTGGCCGGCGCCCTGGCGGAGATGAGCAACCGCGATTCCAGCGGCACCCTGGATCAGGCGCGGGCCATGATGGACGGACGCAACGCGCCGGGCCAGCGTGACATGCTTTTGACCATTGCCAACGGGATGACGCGGGACGGCAGGCAGGGTGTCATTCCCGCTCAGGCACTGGCGGGTCTTTCCATGCCGGTTGCGGTTTTCTGGGGCAAGGAAGATGCTGTTTTGCCCGCCAGCCAGGCTTCGGATATGCCTGCGCACTTTGACGTGCGCCTTTTGCTCGGGCTGGGGCACATGCTGATCGAAGAAGCGGGCGAGGAGATCGTACAGCATTTGCGATCTGCAATTAGGCCGTGAACTCATAAACAGGGTCGAAATGGCGGCTCGAACGGCAAGGAAATGCCAGGAGAAGCGCGAGAAGCGGGGCCTTTCCCCGGTTGAGCGGTTCGACGCCGCAGTTTGCAGCCGTTCGGCCGTCCTTTCGGATATTGCCGATTTGCCCGCCTGCGGCGTCGCAAGCCCTTGAAAGCCAAACGGCTTCCTGCGGCCCCGCTCCTGTCATGCGGCGCTCATACCATTTCGATCCTGTTTATGAGTCCACGGCCTAGCTGAACGCCCGTCATCTTGAAGCTGCCAAAATCTGCCGCCACTTTCCCTCTCCAAACGGCTAGGCTTGGCCGAATCACCGGTGGAAAATCCGGACATGGCGGGAGGGTAAACATGCGGTTCAGCCTCGGACTTGTGCTGGCTCTGACGGCGGCCAATCCTGCAGCGGCCTTTGACCGGGTGTTCGGCGATGCCCAGGCCACGCGGTTTGACGGCGCGCTGGTCGACCTCAACGTCGCCTCGGCCTACTACCAGAATGAAGACAAGCCCGACATCTGGATCGAAAACGGCCGGCCTTCGGTGCGCGCGCGCGAACTGGTGGAAGCCGTCGAAAAAGTTGCCGACGACGGTCTCAATCCGTCGGATTATTTGACGCCGGGCATGCGGACAGGCAGTGCGCTGGGCGCTGATGCCGATGCCTATGAGCGGGCGATGAGTGCGGCGTTCCTGAGGTTGGCGCGCGACCTGCATGGCGGGCGGACCTCGCCGTCGGTCACCGCCTCCAACATCGTCATTCCGCGCAAGACGGTCAGCGCCGAAATCTGGCTGCCGGTGGTGGCCGAAAAGGGTGTGGAAACGGCACTGAAGCGGCTCAGGCCCGCGCATCCGCAATATTACCAGCTTCGCCAGATGCTGGCGGGCTATCGCGGGCTGGCCGAACGCGGCGGTTGGCCGAAAGTGCCGGCGGGCGCCACGCTCAAACCCGGCATGATCGAGCCGCGCGTTGCGGCCATGCGCGCCAACCTGACCGCACGCGGCTATGGCGGCATAGGCTCTTCAAACCCGAATTCCTACGACGCCAGTCTGGCGCAAGCGGTCAAGCATTTCCAGAAACGGCACGGTCTGGACGCCGACGGGCTGGCAGGCAAGGGCACGATCGAGGCGATGAATGTCAGCGCCGACAAGCGCGTCCAGCAGATCATCGTCAACATGGAGCGCTGGCGCTGGCTGCCGCAGGCACTCGGGCCGCGCCATGTTCTGGTCAACCAGGCGGCGTTCGAATTGTTTCTGGTGGCCAATGGCAAGGTGGCCGACAACCGGCGGGTCATTGTCGGCAAGCCGTTTCACCAGACGCCGATGTTTTCCGATCTTATCCGTTATGCCGAATTCAATCCGACATGGACGGTGACGCCGGCCATTGCTGCAAGTGAAATGCTGCCCAAGCTGCGCGCCGACCCCGGCTATCTGGGGCGCAATGACTACGACCTGTTTGCCGGATGGGGGCCGGGCGCGCCGCTGGTTGATCCGTGGAGCGTCGATTGGCAGGCGGTTTCACCTAAAACCTTCCGGTACAAGATCGTGCAACGGCCTGGGCCAAAGAACGCGCTTGGCGTGGTCAAGTTCATGTTCCCCAACAGTTTCAACATTTATCTGCACGATACGCCGTCGCGGCAATTGTTCGCCGAGACCGGGCGGGCGTTTTCGCATGGCTGCATAAGGGTCGACAAGCCGCTCGATTTTGCCAACAAGCTGTTTGCTCCGGACGGTGCGCTGACGCCTGCTCAGATCAAGACCCTGGCTTCAAACACCGCCACCAAGGCGGTGAAGCTGAAAACACCGGTGCCGGTCCACCTGACCTATTTCACGGCATGGATAGGCGATGACGGCGCGCCAAGCTTCTTTGCCGACATCTATGGGCGCGACACTTTGGTGGCTCGGCTGCTGTTTGGCGGCGTCTGAAAAGGGTGCAATCGCCTTTTGTTCATGGTAGGACCCCGTTAACCATATTCAAGCTGCGGAGGCGGCCATGAAAGATCACGGCGAACGTCAAACCCAAAACGGAGGCAAGGTGCTGCGGCTGTCCGACGCCATCCGCGAGGCAAAAAACGCCTCTGCCGACCGCGAAGACGTGGTGGTGGACATGCGCGAAGCCAGCAGGATGCGGCTCGAAATGCTGGCGGCGGAGCTTGAGCCGGTGTTTGCCGAAACACCCGCTGACGTGGACATGTTCGATTTTGCGATTTCGTCGGGCCTGCAGCCGAGGCTGTGGATCGATGCGACGGCGCATGTGGCCATGGGGCGGGACAGGCGGCAGTACCGCTTTGTGCGCGACACCCGAAATGGCCGCGTGGTGATGGCCGAAAGCCATGATGCCAAGGTGATTGCCCAAGCTGTCACCCGCCACATCGCCGAGCGGCTGGTCGAACGCCAGCGCCTCATGGATGGCGCGCCGGAGGGCGTGTTGACGCCCGTCACACCAGAGCAAGACGATGTGGCGGCGGAAACCAGTGCTGTTTCGGGCGGCTTGCCCTATGTGCTGGCCGGTGCGCTGATTGGCGCGGCGTTCATCGCCTGGCAGTTCCGCGACAGGCTGATGGCGCTGTTGCCGTTCTGAGGCTCTGTTCCGCTAAAGCCGGGTCTCTTCCAGCTGGCTGATCTTGCCTTCGCGGCTGGTGACGCCGTGGCGCTCAAGAATGGTCCGCCATGCACCCGGAGCGCCGGAAATCCTGAACAGGTTGAATTGTGCCGCCGGCCGCATGCCGCCCAGTGCCTGCCCTGCGGCGGCCACGCCGATGACCGGGATGCCGCCGCTCTTGGTCTTGATGCGGTAGGAACTCGGCTTGTGGGTGTGGCCGTGCAGCACGAGCTCGGCGCCATGCTCGGCAACGGTTCGCTGGAACAGGCTGATGCCGAACAGCCGGTGAGCCGGGCTGGTGACGCCGCGCACCGGCGGATGGTGGATCATGATGACCCGGTAGAGACCGCGCGAGCCGGCTTCATTGAGCAAAACGCCCAGCTTTTCGGCCTGTTTGGCGCGGAAATAGCCGCTGGCCATGAAGGGCGCGGTGGGAAGTGCGGTGGAAACGCCGATCAAAGCGACCCGGCCGCGCACCCGCATATAGGGAAATTCATCACGCGCCTTGTGCTCGTCCTCGCCGTCGCCAGCCATGCACGGCGCCCAGGCGCGGCAAGCCTGATCGAGCGCGCCGGGCACATAGGCGTCATGATTGCCGGGCACGACCGACACGTCACAAGGCTTGCCGAGGCTTTTCAGCCAGGCGCTGGCCAGATCGATTTCGGCATCCAGCGCCAGATTGACCAGATCGCCGGTCACCGCCAGATGATCGGGGTTCTGCGCCTTCAGCGCCTCGACCAGCCAATCGATGACTTCGGGCACATGATGGCGGGCGCGGTTGCGCTGCCAGTTGACATAGCCGGTGATGCGCTTGGAGGCGAGGTCGCGCCAGCTGACATCCGGCAGCGGACCCAGATGCGGGTCGGAAATATGGGCAAGCCTGAACATGAGATCTGTCTATCGTGTTTTGGCGGCATGCGGTATGGCCATTGCAGGAAAAGCTGTTGAATGAACCGGCCGATGACACCTGAACCCATGGATGTGCACGCCACCCAGACCGGCTGGAGAAAACTGCGCGGCAAGCTGTTCCATGTCTGGTTCCTGCTCAGGCGTCCGCTGACCGGCGGCGTGCGGGCGATCGTTCACGATGCCAC
>JBATMU010000225.1:0-12470 GCA_049289995.1 Rhizobiaceae bacterium
GCCCCGGCGATCGACGCTGGCGTTGCCGCCCCCATCGAACAGCTGAAGGCCGCTGCCGGCACCATGACCGCCGAAGCCAAGACCGCTGCCGTTGAGCAGATCAAGGTTGCCGCCGAAGCCGCCGCCAAGGCCGCCGGCGCCGATGCTGCTGCGGTGACTGCCGCTGTTGATGCCGCTGTTGCTGCCGCCAAGGCTGCTCTGGGCATGTAATTTCCGCACACGCGGAATTCGGAACCGGCCGGGAGCACTCCCGGCCGGTTTTGTTTTGGCGCTGCGCGGGCGGCCTTGGAGCAATCCCGGCCGGTTCTGTTTTGACAAAAACTGGTATCCGGCAGCGTCAGCAAACTTTTTACAATGCTTGCATGCCGGGCTTTTCCTTTGCCGCAATTGTCGGGTAAAAGCGCCCATGACCATTTTTGCCCGCATCGGTGATTTCTTTGCCGTAACGGCCGCCAGTGCGCTGGCCGGCGTGACGGAGGCCGTGCGCACGGTTTTTTCCGGCGACGCGGAAACCCGCCGCAAAGTGGCGTTTTCGGTGGCGATGATTGCGCTGTCGGCCAAGATGGCCAAGGCAGATGGCGTGGTCACCCAGGACGAGGTCCGCGCATTCCAGAAGCTGTTTTCTGTTCCGGAAGGCGAGCAGGCCAATGTGGCGCGCCTCTACAACCTTGCGACCGGCGATGTTGCCGGGTTTGAGGCCTATGCCCAGCAGATGATGGGCCTGTGCGGCTCGGGCCAGACCAATTGCCCGATGATGGAGGATATCCTTGACGGGCTGTTTTTCATCGCCAAGGCGGACGGCGCGCTGCATGAGCGCGAACTGGCCTATCTTGAACGCGTGGCGCAAATCTTCAAGTTCGACGAGGAACGTTTTGCGCGGGTGCTGGCGCGGCATGCCGAAGACGGCGCGCGCGATCCATGGCAGGTGCTCGGCATCGCGCGGACGCTGTCATTTGACGCGGTGCGCAAGCATTACCGCAAACTGGCGGCGGAAAACCATCCGGACCGGATGATTGCGCGCGGCGCACCGGCGGAGTTCATTGCGATTGCCCATGACCGGATGTCGGCGATCAACGCCGCCTTTGACACAATTGAACGGATGGCGAGGGCGGCGTGAGCGGATTTTCCGCTGACCATGCCGGGGCGGAGGTCTGTCCTTCGCCCAATTTCAATGTACGGGCCGGCGAAAGGCCGCCGTCGATCATCATCCTGCACTATACCGGCATGGAAAGCGGGCCGGGCGCGCAAGACTGGCTGTGCAATCCCCAAGCACAGGTTTCGTCGCACTATCTGGTGCACGAAGACGGGTCGATTGTGCAAATGGTGGCCGAAAGCGCCCGCGCATGGCACGCCGGCAAGAGTTTCTGGGCAGGCGACACCGACATAAACTCGGCCTCGATTGGCATCGAGATTGTCAATCCTGGCCATTTTCTCGGCTACCCGGATTTTCCGGCACCGCAAATCGAAGCAGTCGTTGCGCTTTGCCGGGGCATAATCGGCAGACACGGGATCAGGCCCGAGCGTGTCCTGGCCCATTCGGACGTGGCGCTCGGCCGCAAGATCGATCCAGGCGAGAAATTCCCGTGGGCGACACTTGCCGGGCAGGGCGTTGGCCATTGGGTCGAGCCGCTTGACGAAAACCTCTCCGGCCCTGCGTTCAAGGAGGGAGACCGCGGCCTTCCGGTCAACGCCATGCAGGCCATGCTGGCGCGGTACGGCTATGATTGCCCGGTTGACGGCGAGTTTGGCGCATCAACGGCTTTGGCCGTCACGGCCTTCCAGCGGCATTTCCGTCCGGCGCGGGTGGACGGCATCGCCGACCGGTCGACGCTTGGCACGCTGCATGCGCTGCTCAGCCGCCTTCTCACCTCCTGAGCGGCTTGTAACATCGGGTCACGCAAAGTGACTTGCGGCGTCCCAATAAGGCCGGACTTGCCAGCTTTAAGGCGAGTGTCGCTCGTGCGGCGGGGATTGGGCCCGCACGAAATGAAACCGCTGCATGTCCGCCTGACGGGCATCGACAGACGAGGATAAACCCCAACATGACATTTTTGAAATTCGCTGCGGCGGCTTTTGCTGCCGGCTTCCTGCTTTTGCCCGCACAGGCGGCTGAAAAACCCCGCAAGCCGTCAAGCGCGGCCATATTCGCCAATGCCAATTGGGCGGATGGCGGCGAAAGCGCGCCGGTCATCAAGGCTGCCGCCGCGCGTCCCGTGCTCAAGGCCAGTGCGCGCAAAACCACAGTCCACAAAAGCGCGGCCGCCTCTGCGCGGCCGTCCGGCCAGGCGAAAGGCCAGTATGGCGCAATCATCGCCCGCTATGCCAGCGCCTATGGCGTGCCGGCCGGGCTTGCGCATGCGGTCATCCGCGTTGAAAGCAATTACCGGGCAAATGCGCGCGGCGGGGCCGGGGAAATCGGCCTCATGCAGATCAAGCCTGCAACGGCGCGGATGCTGGGCTATCGCGGCTCGGCAGCGGGATTGTTCAATCCCGAGACCAATATCCGCTATGGCATGAAATATCTGGGCATGGCGCACAAATTGGGCGGCGGCTCCACCTGCGGGACCATCCTGAAATACAATGCCGGGCACGGCGCACGGCGCATGAACCCGGTGTCGGCGGCCTATTGCTCGAAGGTCAAGCAGCACCTGCGCAAGGCATGAAGGCGGCTTGTCCCGGGTGAGACCGGAACCGGGCTTTCAGAAGCAAGCGCGTCATGATCCTGTCTTGCGGCAGGCGAATAAACGCGCAAAACCTGTGCCCGTTCCGGAATCGCCCGGGAAAAGCGTTCAAAGGCCGTCCAATGCCGAAAATCAAACCAGCCTCCGTCACCGGCTCGCCCTTCAATGATGCGCTGGCCTATCTGCATGAACATGCCTTTACCGGGGTGCCCGGTGAATCCGACCCGTTCACCCTGCCGCTGCTTGACCGCGAATTCATCGCCTATGCCCTGTCATGCTATTATCAATGCGACCATTGCCAGGAGCATCATCAAAAGGCGATCAACCGCTTGTTGGCCAAGGAGCCGGCGGCGTGGAACTGGCTGCACGAACTGGTCAAGACAGTGCTGTTCCTGCGCGCCCAAAAAAGCGCGATTTCGCCGGTGGAGTGGCAGCATTGGCTGATCGAATGGGACCGCTTCGCCGGCCTTATGCAGGCCAGGCGCCCGGGCCTCGTCGAAGCGGTCGCCTATTCGATCGGCTTTGCCCGCGACGACAAGGATCTGCTGGATTTCGCGTGGGACAAGATGGCCGATCGGTTCGACCTTTCGCTGCTGGAGGGTGTTGTGCGCGATATTGTCCGCGTTGCCATCTTCATGAAGGCGGCAACCGCGAAAAACCGGGTCGAGCCGCTCATCATGGCGCAGTTTGCGGCGCGCGGACTGGACGGGTCCGTGTAGCCTTGACCGGAAGCCGATCCCGCCGCCGGCCTTTTTCATTTGCGTTTTTGGCGTGAAGCGCGTTTAGGTGCCGAGCCAGCCGGCCGGGCGGCCGCGCGCACGTCAACCGAAAGGTTGTGCGCGAGGAAAGTCCGGGCTCCACGGATGAACGGCGCCGGATAATGTCCGGCGGGGGCGACCCCAGGGAAAGTGCCACAGAAAACAGACCGCCTGCCTCCGGGCAGGCAAGGGTGAAACGGTGGGGCAAGAGCCCACCGCGCAAGCGGCAACGCAAGCGGCACGGCAAACCCCGCCGGGAGCAAGACCGAATAGGGACGTCGCGGCGGGAAACCGCCAGGGCTTGTCCGCCCCAGGCGTCCGGGTAGGTTGCACGAGGTGCGCAGCAATGCGCATCCCAGATGAATGGCCGCCACGTTTGGGCGCAAGCCCAGGCCATACAAAACCCGGCTTACAGGCCGGCTGGCGTTTTCTACAGGATCACGAGGTTTTCCGCTTCCGCCTTGATGGCGGCGCGTGCCGAAAGGGCGCGGTCAAAGGTGACCAGCCGTCCGCCACGAGAGGCGGCGAGCGCCAGCAGATAGCTGTCAGTAACCTGGTGATGGGCCAAAATACCGTTGCCGGAAAAATGGGCGGAATCGGCCAGCGACAGGTCATCACACCAGAACTCGTGATTGCCGGCCGCAATTGCCCTGCGCAGCAACTCAAGTGCGGCGCTCGATGAGATTGCGCCGGGGAATTTCGGTTGCGACATGATCCGGACAAAGCCGTTCTGGGTCAGCGGGCACGACGCCCAGCCCGATGTGAGATTCACTGACAGCCAGGCATGGGCGGCATCGTGATGGACGTGCTGGCGATGAAAAAGCGCGATCAATGCGTTGACGTCAAACAGCGCACGCATGGTCAATCGGCATCGTCGAGCAGGGTTTGCACCAATTCATCGGTAATCACGGCACCTTCGCCGGAAACAACCGGAAAGCCGTTGCGTGTGGCCGATGGGCTGGCAGGCTGCGCCATGGCGGCGCGGACAAGGTCCGAAATGACCCTGCCTGCCGTGGTTCCCCGCCGCGCGGCCAGTTGCTTGGCGGCATGGAGGATATCGTTGTCCAGATCGAGCGTGGTGCGCATGCATCAGATGTTATTGCATCAAGCGAGCGACTGCAAGGATCAGGCAGCATCACAATCCTAACCCTTCATTAAGGTTGATGACCGATAAATGAAGACGGGCGCGCCGCGTCCGCCAGAAGGCCGGAATCCGGCTGTTTGCTGGTTTCGATTCCGTTGACGCCCAAAAAAGCCCATGCTATCCCAAGCGCAGTCTCAAAGAGTTTCTGGTGACGCGTACGGCCTGCCGCCGGTTGAAAATACCGGCATGGACAGGGCGATCTCATTGAATTTGCGCGGCAATCAGGCGGGGGCGGCGGAGCGCGAAGGCGCAGCCGGCACAATGCAAATCACAAGCGCTGCGGGGGCAGAAGCATTTCATGAACCGGTTCTTGTCCAGTTCGGTGAACCGGGTCGACGCGAAGGGGCGGGTTTCCGTGCCGTCGGCGTTCCGCACTGTGCTGGCCATGCGCGGGGCGGGCGAGCTTTATGCACTCAGGGCGCTGGATGCGCCGGCCATGGATGTGGGCGGGCTCGATCTTCTCGACCGCTACGAGGCGCAGATCGCCCAAATGGACCCCTTCCTGCAGATGGCGGACGATATGTCGTTCTTCATTCACGGCGATGGGACATTTTTGAAGCCGGATGGCGAAGGGCGCATTTTCCTGACCGATTTCATCCGGGAGCATACCGGAATCACCAGCGAGGCGGCCTTTGTGGGCCGCGGCAATTTTTTCCAGATTTGGGAGCCGGCACGGCTGGCCGCGCATGCGGCCGAGGTCAGGGCACGGCTATTGACGCTTCGGCAAGGGAGGCTTCCCTTGCCCGGAGGCGCGGAATGATGGCGGGCCACGGGAGCAATCCCGCTGGCGGACCGGCCCGCCACATTCCGGTCCTTCTCGAATCCGTGCTTGGCGCACTTCGTGCTGCCTTGGGGCCGCTCACCGGCAAGCGCGTCATTGACGGAACGTTCGGGGCGGGCGGCTACAGCCGGGCCTTTCTGGCGGCGGGCGCCGAGGTCGTGGCGATTGACCGCGACCCGGACGCTATTGCTGCGGGGCAGGGGCTGTTGGCTGAAAGCGGCGGCCGCCTCACGCTCCTGCACGGCTCTTTTTCGCGGCTTGATGAGCTGGCAGGCGGGCAGGCCGATGCGGTGGTGCTCGATATCGGCGTGTCGTCGATGCAGATCGATGAGGCGGACCGCGGTTTCTCGTTCCGCCATGACGGGCCGCTCGACATGCGCATGGCGCAGCAAGGGGCCAGTGCCGCGGACGTGGTCAACAGCTACAAGTCCGGCGATCTGGCGCGGATTTTCAATTTTCTTGGCGAAGAGCGGCAGGCAGGGCGAATTGCCCGCATGATCGAAAAGCGCCGCGCGGAACGGCCCTTTGTCCGGACGCTTGACCTCGCCAACGCCATCGAAGCCTGTGTAGGGCGTGCGCCGCAGGACCGCATCCATCCGGCGACGCGGGTGTTTCAGGCGCTGCGCATCCATGTCAACAACGAACTGGGCGAGCTGGCCGAGGCGCTGTGCGCAGCCGAACGCGTGCTCAAGCCTGGCGGCATTCTGGCCGTGGTCACGTTCCATTCGCTTGAAGACCGCATCGTCAAGCAATTCTTCATTGACCGCTCCGACGCGGCGCCCGGTTCGAGGCATCTGCCAGAGATCAAGACAAAACAGGCGCGGTTCAATCCGGTCGCCAAGCTGGTGCAGACCAGCGAGGCCGAAGCGGACGTCAATCCGCGCGCCCGCTCCGCCAAACTGCGCTCGGGCGTCCGCACAGCCGCGCCAATCCAGCCGGGCGAGGCGCTTGCCTTTGCCCGCCTGCCGTCCCTGCCTGACATCGGAAAGGTCCGCTAAACGTGTTCCGCACCAGCGACATCATCCTCATTGCCGCAATGGTCGCCGTCACCGGCTACACCTACCTGTCCAAGCATCAGGCGGAAGTGAAGCAGGCCGAGATCCGCAAGACCGAAATCGCCATCCGCCAGGAAAAAGAGACCATCGACCTGTTGAAGGCCGAATGGAGCTTCCTGTCGCAGCCCATGCGCCTGCAAAAGCTGGCGGAAGAGTTCGCGGCCGAACTTGAACTGAAAACCCTTGAGGCCAAGGCGGTTACCGAAGCCAGCGCGGTGCCCGAAAAAAGCATGGACGCCGAAAGCCTCATCAAGGAAGACATGGCGGCAGGCGCGGACCAAACCGTCACCGGCGGGGTCAAGCCATGATATCCGCCCTCCTCAAGAAACTTCGCCGCACGACCGCAATTGTTCCGGACGGGATCATCGTCAAGTCGCGGCGCGGCGGCAAGCCGCAATCGCGCATCGTCATGGCCATGGGCCTGTTCCTCGGGATTTTCGGGGTTATCGGCGGTCGGCTAGTGCAGTTCGGGTTGACCGACGAAACCACGGGCAGCATCGGCAAGGCCGGTATTCTGGCGTCGCGGCCCGACCTTCTGGACCGCAATGGCGACGTGCTGGCCACCGACATCAAAACGGCTTCGCTGTTTGCCGAACCGCGCCGCATCATCGATGCCGACGAGGCCATCGAAAAGCTGCAGACCGTGCTGCCGACGCTCGATGTCGAGCAGACATGGAACAAGCTGAAAAGCGGCACGGGCTTTGTCTGGCTCAAGCGCGAGCTGACGCCGCGCCAGCAGGCGCAGATCATGGCGCTGGGCATTCCGGGCATCGGTTTCCGCACCGAGAAGCGGCGTTTCTATCCCGGCGGGCCAACGGCCTCGCACATTGTCGGTTTGGTCAATATCGACAATCAGGGCATTGCCGGGCTTGAGAAATACATCGACGATCAAGGCCTTGCCGACCTTCAGTCGATTGGCCTGGCCGATGGTGCGGCGCTGGAGCCGGTGAGGCTTTCGGTGGATCTGCGCGTGCAGCACATCGTGCGCGACGAGCTTGAACAGGCGATGGACCGCTACAGCGCCATTGCGGCGGGCGCGGTGGTGCTCAATGCGCGGACCGGCGAAGTGGTGGCGATGGCCTCGCTGCCCGACTATGACCCCAACAATCCGTTCAATGCGCTGGAAAAAGACCGGCTCAACCGCATGTCGGCGGGCGTGTTCGAAATGGGCTCGACCTTCAAGACCTTCACCACCGCCATGGCGCTGGATTCGGGCAAGGTCAATCTCAACAGCAAGTTTGACGCCTCGCGGCCGATCACCATCGGCGGCTTCACCATCAATGATTTCCATGGCAAGCGGCGTGTGCTTTCGGTGCCGGAAATTTTCATCTTCTCGTCCAATATCGGTTCGGCCAAGGAAGCCGATGCCGTCGGCATTGCCGGCCATCAAGAGTTTCTGACGCGGATCGGCCTTTTGAGCCGCATGCAGTTCGAGTTGCCGGAAGTGGCGACGCCAACCCAGCCGGCCGAATGGAAAAAGCTGCATTCGATCACCATTGCGTTCGGCCATGGCGTGTCGACCACGCCATTGCAAACGGCTGTTGCGGCAGCGGCGCTGGTCAATGGCGGGGTGCTGTTGCCGCCGACCTTGTTGCCGCGCTCTCCCGAACAGGCGGCAGCGATCGGCGTGCAGGTGGTGCGGGAATCGACATCCGACGCCATGCGCTATCTGTTCCGGCTGAATGTCGAAAGCGGCTCAGGCCGCCGCGCCGACGTGCCGGGCTATTTTATCGGCGGCAAGACGGGCACGGCCGAAAAGGTCGTCAAGGGCCGCTATTCCGCCGACAAGCGGTTCAACGCCTTCCTGTCGGCTTTCCCGCTCGACGATCCGGAATATGTGGTCCTGGTCATTCTTGACGAGCCGAAGCCCGAAAAGGGCGGCGGCGGCGCCACGGCTGGCGCCAATACGGCGCCAACGGTAGCGGCGATTGTCAGGCGTGCCGCTCCCATGCTTGGCGTAAAGCCTGATTTCAGCCAAGAAGGCCGTGCTTTGCTGAGTTCGACCCGATGATTCCAAAGACCGGCGGATTTTCCGGCCGGCGCGCCTGCAAGAAAAAACATGAAACTCGACGCATTTGCCGACATTCTCCCTGTCAAAGGGTTTGAAACGACCGAAGTGGGCGGCGTGACGTCCGATTCGCGGCGCGTTGAGCCCGGTTTCCTGTTTGCCGCCTTGCATGGCGTCAAGACCGATGGATCAGCCTTTGCTGCGGACGCGCAGACGCGCGGTGCTGCGGCGGTCATTGCTGATAAAACCATGGTTTTTCCCGGCATTGGCATTCCGGTTATCCGTGTTGATGATCCGCGCCATGCGCTGGCAATGTCTGCCGCGCGCTTCTACGCCGGCCAGCCGGAGATCATGGTGGCGGTGACCGGCACCAGCGGCAAGACATCTGTTGCCGCCTTTGCCCGGCAGATCTGGGAACAGGAAGGCCTCGCCGCCGCCTCCATCGGCACCACGGGCGTTGTGGCGCCGCACCGCAATGACTACGGCTCGCTGACCACGCCCGATCCGGTTGATCTGCACAGGCTTTTGTCCGAGCTTTCGCGTGAGGGTGTCACCCATGCGGCTATGGAGGCGTCCAGCCACGGGCTTGATCAGCGGCGGCTCGACGGGGTGAAACTTGCGGCCTGCGGCTTCACCAATCTTGGCCGTGACCACATGGATTATCATCCGACGGTCGATGAGTATTTCGCTGCCAAGATGCGCCTGTTCGACACTTTGGCCCCGAAACATGCCCCGGCGGTGATTTTCGCCGATGATCCGTTTTCGGAACGCGCCGCCGATGTGGCGCGCAAGGCCGGGCTCAGCGTGCTGACTGTCGGGCGCAAGGGCGGCTTTCTGGTTCTCAAGCGCGTCGAGCATGAGCGCAGCCGCCAGCGGCTGGAGGTTGAGGCCGACGGCGAACTGCACGAAGTCGATCTGCCTCTGGCGGGTGAATTCCAGGTGTCTAATGCACTGGTCGCGGCGGGTCTTGCCATGGCGACCGGCACCCCGGCCAAGCACGCCATGAAGGCGCTCGAGCATCTCAAGGGTGCGCCGGGCAGGCTCGATCTGGTCGGCACAACCAAGACCGGTGCGCCGGCCTATGTCGATTATGCACACAAGCCCGAAGCGCTTGAAAACGTGCTGGCTTCCGTCAGGCCGTTCACGACCGGGAGGATCGTGCTGGTGTTTGGCTGCGGCGGCGACCGCGACCGCGGCAAGCGGCCGATCATGGGCGAAATTGCCGCCCGGCTCGCCGACATGGTCATTGTCACCGATGACAATCCGCGCACCGAAAACGGTGCGGACATTCGCGCCGCCATCATGGAAACGGCCAAGGGCGCGACCGAAATTGCCGACCGCCGCGAAGCGATACGCACCGCCGTCGGGCAATTGAAGGCCGGCGACACGCTGATCGTGGCCGGTAAGGGACACGAAGAGGGCCAGATTGTCGGCGCGGTCACGCTGCCGTTCTCCGATCATGCCGAATTGCGCGCCGCCCTCAATAACCCGGCCGGAGGACATTCGGCATGAGCTTGTGGACGGGCGAGGCCATGGTGGCGGCGATGGATGGCAGGCCGGTTGGCCGCATGCCGGACGACGTGACCGGCATTTCCATTGACACCCGCAGCCTTGCGCCCGGCGATGCCTATTTCGCCATCAAGGGCGATGTGCATGACGGGCATGATTTTGCGACCAATGCGGTGGCGGCGGGTGCTGCAGTGCTTGTGGTTGCGGAAGCCAAACTGCCGTCTCTCGGTCGCCTGCAGGTGGCGATGATTGTCGTCGATGACGTGCTGAAAGCGCTGGAAAAGCTTGCCGCGGCAGCCCGCGCCCGCGCCAGCGGCAAGATCATTGCGGTCACCGGTTCGGCCGGCAAGACCACCACCAAGGAAGCGCTCAGGGTGGCGCTGGCTCCCAGCGGTTCGGTGCATGCATCGGACAAGTCCTTCAACAATCACTGGGGCGTGCCGCTGTCGCTCGCCCGCCTGCCGGAAGGCGCCGATTTCGGCGTGTTCGAAATCGGCATGAACCATCCCGGTGAAATCCGCCCGCTGGTCAAGCTGGTGCGGCCGCATGTGGCGTTGGTCACGGTGATTGCCGCCGCCCATCTCGGCCAGTTCAAATCGCTCGATGAGATTGCCCGCGCCAAGGCCGAAATCTTCGAGGGTCTGGCGGAAGGCGGAACCGCGCTCATCAACCGCGATGATCCGCATTGCAAGACGCTTGAAAAGCTGGCCAAGGCGGCTGGCGCTGTCAATATCGTCTCCTATGGCGAGCATTTGCGGGCAAAATACCGGTTGGTTTCGGTGGAGCTTGGCGCCGCTTCCAGCCAGATCACGGCGAGGATCGGCAACCGCGACATCAGCGCCGAAATCGGCGCGCCGGGCCGCCATATCGTGCAGAACTGCCTGGCCGTTCTGGGCGCGGCGGACCTCACCGGCGCAGATGTTGGCAAGGCGGCTTCGGCGCTCGCCGGATTGAAGGCGGAACGGGGGCGCGGCCAGCGCCACCGGCTCAAACTGCCGCGCGGTTCGGTGACGCTGATCGACGAAAGCTACAACGCCAATCCGGCCTCGATGCGGGCAGCGCTGGCTTTGCTCGCTGCCTGCGGCGATGCCAAGCGGCGGATTGCCGTGCTCGGCGACATGCTTGAACTTGGCGAGCATTCCGAGGCGCTGCATGCCGAACTTGCCGGGCCAGTCACCCAATCCGGCGCTGATCTGGTGTTCCTGGCGGGTGCGCAAATGCAGGCGCTGGCCGGGGCGCTGCCGGCCAAGACACTTGGCGGGCACTTTGCTGCCGCGCCCGATCTCGCACCAATCCTTGCCGCCGCCCTGAAACCTGGCGACGCGGTCATGATCAAATCATCCAACGGCATCGGTTTTTCGAAAATCGTCGATGCTTTGCTGAAGCAGTTTCCGCCTGTGAAAGAGGCTGCCTGAGAGCAGTTCCGCCAGGCGGCGGGGGAATGACGCGCATGTTGACCTATCTTGTGGCCTTTTCAGACCAGATCAATTTCTTCAACGTTTTCCGCTATATAACGTTCCGGACCGGCGGCGCGCTCATCACCTCGGCTTTGTTTGTCTTCATGTTCGGCCAGACGATCATCGATTCGCTCAGGGTCAGGCAGGGCAAGGGCCAGCCAATCCGCGCCGATGGTCCGCAGACCCATTTCAAGAAGGCCGGCACACCGACCATGGGCGGGCTGATGATCCTGTCCGGCATGTTCTTTTCGGCGCTGCTCTGGGCCAATCTTTCCAGCGTCTATGTCTGGGTGGTGTTCTTCGTGACCATCAGCTTTGGGGCGATCGGCTTCTACGACGACTATCTCAAGGTCAAGAAACAGTCGCATCTGGGATTTTCCGGCAAGGCGCGGCTGGCGGCGGAATTCATCGTGGCCGGAATTGCCGCCTGGCTCATCATGAACCAGGGCATTGCGCCGTTTTCCTCGTCGCTTACCTTTCCCTTCGCCAAGGATTTCATCCTCAATCTCGGGCTGTTGTTCATCCCGGTCGCGGCATTCGTGGTGGTGGGGGCGGGCAATGCCGTCAATCTGACCGACGGCCTTGACGGGTTGGCCATTGTGCCGGTGATGATCGCGGCGTCCTCGTTCGGGGTGATCGCCTATCTTTCGGGCAATGCGGTGTTCGCCGACTATCTGCAAATCCATTACGTGCCGGGCACCGGCGAGCTTGCCGTTGTGCTGGGTGCGGTGATCGGCGCGGGTTTGGGCTTCCTGTGGTTCAATGCGCCGCCGGCCGCCATTTTCATGGGCGACACCGGGTCGCTGGCTTTGGGCGGGCTGATCGGCACGATTGCGGTCGCCACCAAGCACGAAATCGTCATGGGCATCATTGGCGGGCTGTTCGTGATGGAGGCGCTGTCGGTCATCATCCAGGTCGGGTCGTTCAAGCTGACCGGCAAGCGCGTCTTTCTGATGGCGCCGATCCACCATCATTTCGAGAAAAAGGGCTGGACCGAAAGCCAGGTCGTCATCCGCTTCTGGATCATCGCCGTCATTCTGGCGCTGATCGGCCTGTCCACGCTGAAGCTGAGGTAAG
>JBATMU010000226.1:0-4252 GCA_049289995.1 Rhizobiaceae bacterium
CCGGTTTGGGGCCATGGTCCGCGCGAGGCGTGGAAAAATGAGGAATTCCACCGCTTTGCCGAATCCATCCGCGAGGCGATGTGACGCGCTCCGCTTTTCCGTTTTTTGACATGCCGGACCGGGAACCTGGCCAGGCGACGGGTTTTTCCGGCAATCGCCTTGACCGGAGATCAGAAAATCGGCCGGATGGCTGCGTTCAAGAAGCGCTTGGCGATCCGGCCGCAAGACTGATCGTCATGGGCGACGGCCGCGTGCATTTCCGCTTCATTGACGGAAAGCCTGAGCCGAAATGGCGCGTTGCCGCGGCGGGCCATGCCGATGCCGGCAAGGCTGTCCTGCTTGGGTTTGGCGAGAACGGTCCGGTTTTGGCCGCGCCATCCCCGATTGCAGCGGATGCACTTCCTGCAGACGTCAAAGCCATTGACCTGCGTTCGGTCTATGCCCAGGGACTGGCCGGATCAGGCGACCTCGGCGAGATCGCCCAGGGCGCATCCTTGCTTGCCTGGCATGCAGCCAGCCGTTTCTGCGGCAGATGCGGGCAGGAAACGGCAATGGCGGCGGGCGGCGCCAAGCGGGTATGCACGGCCTGCCAGAATGAGCATTTTCCACGCACCGATCCGGTTGCCATCATGTTGGCGGTGCGCGGCGACATGTGCCTGCTGGGCCGCGGAAAGCACTTCCCGCCCGGGCTGTTTTCCTGCCTCGCGGGCTTTATCGAGCAAGGCGAGACAATTGAAGCCGCAGTCCGGCGCGAAACCTTCGAGGAAGCCGGCATCAGGATCGGCCGCGTGGCCTATCATGCCAGCCAGCCCTGGCCATTTCCACATTCGCTGATGATCGGCTGCTATGGCGAGGCAATCAGCACCGATATCGCCGCAGATCAGAACGAGATGGAGGCGGTGCGCTGGTTTTCGCGGGCCGAGATCAAGGACATTCTGGCCGGGCGCAGCGACGGCAGCATCCTTTTCCCGCCCGAAGGAGCCATTGCCTCGCTTCTGGTGCGCGACTGGGCCCAGGCCGGATAAAGCCTTCCCCTTTGCCTCACGCGTCAGCGGCGCTCTGGGTCAGGCGGAACGGATGCGCCGCATAGACGCCGAGAATGCGGGTTTCCTTGGAGAAAAACCGCAATTCCTCGAAGGCCAGCTTCACATTGGCATCGTCGGGATGGCCCTCGATATCGGCGTAAAACTGCGTGGCGAAGAACTTGCCGCCCAATTGGTAGCTTTCCAGCTTGGTCATGTTGACGCCATTGGTCGCAAACCCGCCCATGGCCTTGTAGAGCGCGGCCGGAATGTTGCGCACCTGGAAGACGAATGTGGTCATGACCATTTCGCCATTCGTGCGCTCGCGCCATGCCTTGGTCTTCGACAGCACCACGAACCGCGTGACATTGTTGTCGGTGTCCTCGACATCACTTTGCAGGATATCGAGCCCATAAAGGCTAGCTGCCAGAAGCGGCGACAGCGAGGCCATCGACCTGTCGCCTGATTCCGAAACGATGCGCGCCGCACCCGCCGTATCCCCCGAAACGATTGCCTTCCAGCGGTGCTTGCGGATGATCTTGCGGCATTGGCCCAGCGCATGGATATGGCTGTGAACCGACTTGATCTCTTCGGCTTTGGTGCCCGGCAGCACCATCAAGTGGAAATGGATGGGCAGGAAATATTCGCCGATGATCTGGAAGCGCGATTCCGGCAACAGGTGGTGGATATCGGCAACCCGCCCGGCAATGGTGTTTTCAATGGGGATCATCGCAAGATCGGCCTTGCCGGTGTCCAGCGCGGCGAACGCATCCTCGAAGGTCGCGCAGGGCAAGGGCACCATGTCCGGATACATGTTGCGGCAGGCGGTATCGGAATTGGCGCCCAGTTCGCCCTGAAAGGCAATGCGGTTGGTTTTGGCAGTCATGGTCATGTCCTGTCGGGATCAAAGGAGCGTGCGGGCGCGGGCGAGATCTTCGGGCGTATCCACACCCAGCGGCACCGTGTCAACAATGGCAGCATCAATGCGCATGCCGGCTTCGAGCGCGCGCAATTGCTCGAGGCGTTCGCGCTGTTCAAGAACCGAAGGCGGCAGGCCGACAAAACGGGCCAGCGCGGCACGGCGGTAGGCGTAAAGCCCGATATGGTGATAAAGCGGCCCCTCTCCCCAGGGGGCCGTGGCGCGGGTGAAATACAGTGCGCGAAGACGGGTCGGCGAGAGCGGCGAGCCAACCAGCTTGACCACATTGGGATTGGTCTTTTCCTCGTCGCGGACAATGGCGGCGCACAGCGTGCCGATGGCGACATCCGGATCGTCCAGCAATGCCGCACACTGCCGGATCAGCAGCGGATCAAGCGTCGGCAGGTCACCCTGAACATTGATGACGGTTTCAACCGTCTTGCCCGGATCAAGCGCTTCAAGCGCCTCATGGATGCGGTCCGAGCCGGATTGGTGATCTGTGCGCGTCATCACCGCCTCAAACCCGTGTCCCAAGGCGGCATCGCGGACGTCTTGCGAATCGGTTGCCACCACTACGCGGCCCGCTCCGCTTTCACTTGCCCGGCGCGCGACCTGAACGATCATCGGCACGCCGCCAATGTCGGCCAGCGGCTTGCCAGGCAAGCGCGTCGAGGCCATGCGGGCCGGAATGAGGATCAGAACGGACATGGCGGGGAACCAGCTTGGGCAGGCATGTGGAAAGTGGCAAAAGGTCTCACTCGGAATGCCCTTATAGGAGTTGCATCGGCCAAGCAAAAGACCTAGTTTCCGCGCCAAATCGCCGGGGGTGCCGGTGAGAAGAAGCGTTTTGGCGCACGCTGCCGTTCAGGCAGCGCGCCCCCCAGAGGGAGCCCGGGGACCATGAATTCATTTGAAATCAACAAGATGATCGGCGGGGCACTTGGCACCGTGTTCGTGCTGTTTTCGATCAACTTGCTTGGCGATGCGATTTTCCATTCGCCGGCTCCTGAAAAGGCGGGCTATGCGCTGGCCGGAGCCGAAGAAGGCCATGGCGGCGGTGAAGCCGCGGGCGGCGGCGCGGAAGCTGCCGGTCCCGAGCCGATTGCCGCGCTTTTGGCTGGTGCGAGCGCTGAAGCTGGCGCTGCCGTCTTCAAGAAGTGCACCTCCTGCCACACCATTGAAAAGGGCGGCGCCAACAAGGTTGGCCCGAATCTTTATGGCGTTGTCGGCCGTGCGGTCGGCAGCCATGAGGGATTTTCATATTCTGCCGGCATGAAGACCTTCGCGGAAGGCGGCAAGACCTGGGATTACGATCAGCTCAATGGCTTCCTCGCCTCGCCCAAGGGCTGGGTGAAGGGAACGGCCATGGGCTTTGCTGGCGTCAAAAAAACCGACGAACGCGCCGCTTTGGTGGCCTATCTGCGGTCGATGGCCGATGCGCCTCTGCCCTTGCCGGAAGCGGGCGCCGCGCCGGCAGCTGCGGCTCCGGCCGCCGAGCCTGCCAAGGTCAACTGATTGCGGATAAAGTCCGAACATGAAGCCGGGCCTTGCGCCCGGTTTTTTGTTGTCTGCGGACCTGTATATGCCGCAATTGCTTGCGCTAGAATGGCGCAAATCAGCGGCACTGGCCGCAGGAGCCGCCGATGAAACACCTGAGCGCCGCAATTCTCGCCCTCGCAATTTCCGTGGTTCCTTCACTTGCGGATGAATGGCGGACCAGTTCCTCGCTGATCGGCGACAGCAAATACAAGAACGGCTTCAGCCAATATGAACACGTCAATCCTGCCGCGCCGAAAGGCGGCACGCTGAATTCCTCGGCTTTCGGCACCTTTGACAGCTTCAATCCGTTCATCGTGCGCGGCACTGCAGCCGCCGGGCTGACCTATACCGGCGGATTGCTGCATGACACTTTGTTCCAGCAATCCGTGGACGAGGCAGGCGCCGGCCATCCGCAAATTGCCGATGCCTACAAATTTCCGGCTGATTACTCGTCCGCCACCTACCGGATCAATCCAAAGGCGCGGTTTCACGATGGCAGCGCGGTGAGCGCCGCCGACGTGATCTGGTCATTTGAAGTGCTGAAAGAAAACAGCCCGTTTTTCTCCAAATATTATTCCGATGTCAGCGCAGCGGCCGAAAGTGCACCCGGCGAAGTGACATTCACCTTTGCCAAGGCGGGCAATCGCGAACTGCCGCATATCATGGGCGACCTTCCGGTATTGTCCAAAGCCTGGTGGACGGGAACGGACGCCAAGGGGGCCAAGCGTGACATCGCGCAGCCAACCCTGGAAATCCCCCTCGGCAATGGCCC
>JBATMU010000227.1:0-5890 GCA_049289995.1 Rhizobiaceae bacterium
CGGAACCTTCGTGCTCGGCCTGCTCGGCGTTTCCGTCGATGAAGACAGCGGCATTGTCCGCTCGTTCATCAATGCCAGCGTTTGGGGCGGCATCGCGCTCGGCATAGCGCTGCATTATCTGGACTGACCCAAGATGACCGCCATCACCCCGGCGCAGATCGCCGCCATGGTCGATGCATTCTATGCCTATATCCGCAGCCATCCGCGCCTTGGCCCGATTTTTGAAGCGCGGCTTGCCGGAAAATGGGATCTGCACCACGACAAGCTCAAGGCATTCTGGCGCTCGGTCCTGTTGACCAGCGGCGAATATAATGGCCGCCCGGTGCCCGTGCATGCCGCCATTTCAGAGCTGCAAAGCGCTGATTTTGCGCTGTGGCTGGCGGCTTTCGAGGGCACGGTCCGCAGCGTTTTCAACCCCGATCAAGCAGAATTTGTCATGGGAAAAGCCCGCCGCATCGCCCGCAGCCTGTGGCTGGCGCGGTTTGGTTCGGCCTCAAGCACGCCGCCGGACTGGGCCGCATGAAACCGGTTGATTTTGCCGGCGTTTCGCGCTTTTTGGGATGATGACCGAAAATGATGCTGCTGACGGGCCGGAAGCGCTGCTGCGCTTGTGGCCGGACTATCAGCCTACGCCGCTGGTTTCGCTGCCACGCCTTGCCGAAGCGCTTGGGATCGCCGAAATCCTAGTAAAAAACGAAGCGCTGCGCCCGCTGGGTTCATTCAAATCGCTGGGCGGAATGTATGCCGGACTGCGCGCCCTGGCGCGCCATGCCCAAATTCCGACCATTGCCGGGCTTGTGCGCACTGCGCCGCATGCGGGTTTTCCGCCGCTGGTCTGCGCCTCAGATGGCAATCACGGACTGGCGGTAGCCGCCACGGCGAGGCTGGCCGGCGCCGGTGCGCGCGTATTCCTGCCGTCAATCGTTCCCGAGAACCGCGCTGCCCGCATTGCCGGAGAGGGCGCCGTCATCGTCAGGATCAACGGCTCTTATGAGGATGCGGTCGAGGCAGCGCGAGACGAAGCGGCAAGCGGCAAGGGCATTTTGATTGCCGACACGACCGATCAGCCCGGCGACCCGGCGGTCGCCGACGTCATGGCCGGTTACGGAATCATTGCTCGCGAAATCCGCGGTCAACTGGCTGTTCTGGATGCCCCAACCCATCTGTTCCTGCAGGCTGGCGTCGGCGGTTTTGCCGCAGCAATGGCCGACGGTCTGGCGGCGATCCTCGCTGCGCCAGCCGGCATCATCATCGCCGAGCCGCAATCGGCCGCCTGCGTCGGCGCCGCGCTTGCTGCAGGCCGCGTTGTCCGCCTCCCCGGCGCCCTCGAGACATCCGCTGAAATGCTGTCTTGCGGCGAGGCGTCCGCTCCGGCCCTTGCGCGGCTAGTCGCGCATGATGCCGGCGCCATTGCGGTTCCGGAATCCCGCCTCACCGAGGCTGTCGCCATGTTGGGCAAGTTTGGCGGCCTGGCGACAACGCCATCCGGCGCTGCGGGATTGGCGGGATTGCTTGAGGCGCTCAGCAATCCCGGGATGGCCGCACGGTTTCAGCTTGGTTCAGGCAGCCGGGTCCTGCTCACAATGACCGAAGGTCCTGTGCCGTTCGGCTGAACATGGCGGACAACGGCGGTTCGCTGGCGGCCTATGCTCAGCCCGGCTTGTCTTCTTGCACGGCTTTCCTCGCTGCGAGCGCATCCAGCACCATCACTTGTTCGGCCGCCTGCTTGATGGCTTCGGTAATGGAAATGCCGCGCCGCCGCGCCAATTCTCGCACCACGGATTCGGTCAAGGCGTCATCGATCTGGATTGCCACGTCATCGCTCCCGGTTCGGTCTGAGCCTATCGAATTGCCCGGCAGGCGCAATCCTGTTCAGCGCAGCATGGGCCACAGGCTCAGGACCAGCAGCACTGCCATGCTGATGTTGAAAATCTGCAGGCGCGGCGGCACCGACAGCCAGCCACGCAGCGTCGATCCGAAACTCGCCCAGACCGACACGCTCGGCAAATTGACGATTGCGAAAATCGACGCGATCACCACCACCGAGAACACCGGGCGGGCCGGATCACTATAAGCCGCCATCGCCGAGACCGCCATCACCCAGGCCTTCGGATTGACCCATTGGAACGCTGCCGCCTCAAGGAATGTCATCGGCCTTCCGCCCGCGCCAGCTCTGCCGTCGCCAATGGTTTTGGTCGTGGCGATTTTCCAGGCAATCCACAACAGGTAAAGCCCGCCGGCAACTTTCAGCGCCAGATAGACCATAGGCAACGCCGTCAACAGCGCCCCGAGCCCCGCCCCTACCGCAAGCAGCAGCACGAAAAATCCGCTGCTGATGCCCAGCATGTGCGGCACGGTGCGACGGAAACCGTAGTTCACGCCTGAGGCGAACAGCATCATGTTGTTCGGCCCCGGTGTGATCGAGGTGGTAATCCCGAAAGCAACCAGTGCTGCAAGCGTGGCGAGGGTCACATCGCGCCTGCGCCGCGGTTCATGGCGGCAACACCGGTGCGGCAGACTTCGACCAGGCCAAGCGGCGCCATGATGGCGATGAACTGGTCGATCTTCGACGGCTTTCCGGTGATCTCGAAAATGAAATGGCCGATATTGGCGTCTATCACATTGGCGCGGAAGGCTTCTGCCAGCCGAAGAGCCTCGACGCGAACCTCGCCCTTGCCAGCCACTTTCACAAGCGCCAGTTCGCGTTCGACGGGCTTGCCGGTACCGGCTTCGCGCGCCGCCACCGTCAGGTCGGTGACGCCATGCACGGGCACGATGCGCTCAAGCTGATGCTTGACCTGCTCCAGCACCTGTGGCGTGGCCGAAGTGACGATGGTGATGCGCGACAGGTGCTTGGCGTGCTCGGTTTCCGAAACCGTCAGGCTCTCGATATTG
The DNA here is from genome assembly GCA_049289995.1 of Rhizobiaceae bacterium. Taxonomy (GTDB): domain Bacteria; phylum Pseudomonadota; class Alphaproteobacteria; order Rhizobiales; family Rhizobiaceae; genus JBATMU01. The sequence goes on from JBATMU010000227.1 coordinate 2,896, forward strand.
TAACCGCGGCCTGAAAACAGCCCGATCACCCGGGCCAGCACCCCCGGTTCATTGTCGACCAGAACCGACAGCGTATGCGTTTCCGGCTTCTGGTTGTCCTTGGCGATGAAATAGGCCGAACCGGTCGGCTGCAATTGCGCGCTCATGTCTCGTTTTCCTTCCTCGCGGCCCGGCATGCCGGGAATTTTGTTGTTGGCCTTGCGGTCATCCGCTGGCCCTTTGGTAGGCGGGCAGCACATGGCTATGCAAAAACCGCCCGAAAACATTGAACTGGCCCTGGTTCATGCCCTTGGCCTGCAAGACAGCGCCGATGCGTTCGGCGGAGCGTTTGGCTATGAATTTCGCCCGCTTGTTGCGCGCCGCATTTTCGGGTTTCGCCGTCTGTTCATTGACGCTTTTGGACACCACGAAATCCTGTGCCGCACAGACTTTGGCCTCGCCAATTGGCGCATCTTTTGCCTTGGCACTTTCATAACAGGCGAAGATGTCGTCGAGCGCCGCCAGATTGCCCCTGGCCTTTTGTAGCGCGGCAATGCTTGCGGCGGCATCGACCATGCGCGCTTCGTCGTTTCCGCCTTCGGCAGCCGGACTCGCCGGTGCTTGCGGCGCAGAGGCCTCAACGGTCTTTGGCGAGACGTCCTGAATGGCGCCCTGTTTCGGAGCCACGCCCTCCAATGCATCGCCGCCGCTCTGGCACGAGGCCAGAAACGCGCTCAGCAAAAGCGTGGCGGCAAGGCGCGTTTTCACACCAGCATCCGCCCCTTGGCATCGATCGCATTGGCCACCGCTTCGTCGGTCGCCTCGTCGGGCAGGAGCATTTCGTTGTGCGCCTTGCCCGACGGGATCATTGGGAAGCAATTGGCAAGATTGGCGACTTCGCAATCGAAGATCACCGGCTTTTTCACATCGATCATTTCCTGGATCGCCGCATCAAGATCGCCCGGTTTTGAACAACGGATGCCATGCGCGCCAAACGCCTTGGCCATCATCACGAAATCCGGCAGCGCCTCCGAATAGGAATGCGACAGCCGGTTGCCGTGAAGCAGCTGCTGCCATTGCCGCACCATGCCCATGTAGTGGTTGTTCATGATGAAGATCTTGATATTGGCGTTGTACTGCACCGCGCAGGCCATTTCCTGCATGGTCATCTGCACCGAGGCGTCGCCCGCTATATCGATGACCAGCGCGTCGGGATGGGCAATCTGCACGCCGAGCGCCGCCGGCAGGCCATAACCCATCGTGCCGAGCCCGCCCGAGGTCATCCAGCGGTTGGGTTTTTCAAAACCAAAGTGCTGGGCCGCCCACATTTGGTGCTGGCCCACTTCGGTGGTGATGTAGGTGTCGCGGTCGCGCGTCATTTCATAGAGGCGGCGCACGGCGTGTTGCGGCATGATGACATCGGCATTGGCGGCGAACGCCAGGCTGTCGCGGGCCCGCCAGCGCTCGATCTGCTCCCACCAGGGATGCAGCGCCTTGCGGTCGGCTTTGGCTGACGCCCGCCACAGCCGCACCATGTCTTCAAGCACCCGGCCGACATCGCCCTGGATCGGCACGTCGACATGCACGTTCTTGTTCAAGGACGAGGGGTCGATATCGATATGGATTTTCTTGGAATGCGGCGAAAACGCATTGAGCCGCCCGGTAATGCGGTCGTCAAACCGCGCGCCGATGGCGATCATCACATCGCAATCATGCATGACCATGTTGGCTTCATAGGTGCCGTGCATGCCGAGCATGCCAAGCCAGGCCTTGCCCGACGCCGGATAAGCGCCAAGACCCATCAGCGTGGACGTCACCGGAAAGCCGGTGAGCTCGGCGAGTTCCCGCAACAGATGGCTGGCTTCGGGGCCTGAATTGACCACGCCGCCGCCCGAATAGATCACCGGTTTCTTGGCGCCGGCCATCAAGGCCACCGCCGCCTTGATCTTCTCGAGGTCGCCCTGGATCCTGGGCTGATAGCTCTGGCGCGGTGCAGGCTGCGGCGGCGTATAGATGCCCTTGGCGAACTGCACGTCCTTGGGAATGTCAACGACCACCGGTCCCGGCCGGCCGGTCGTGGCGATGTGAAACGCCTCGTGCAGCACGGCGGCCAGCTCGTTGACGTCGCGCACCAGCCAATTGTGCTTGGTGCAGGGCCGCGTGATGCCCACCGTATCGCATTCCTGGAAGGCGTCGGAGCCGATCAGCGAAGTTGGCACCTGGCCGGAAATGCACACGAGCGGAATGGAGTCCATCAACGCATCCTGCAGCGGCGTTACGGCATTGGTGGCGCCCGGCCCCGATGTCACCAGAAACACGCCCGCCTTGCCGGTCGAGCGCGCATAGCCCTCGGCGGCATGGCCGGCGCCCTGTTCATGGCGGACAAGGATGTGCTGGATATCATCCTGCTGGAACAATTCGTCATAGATCGGCAGGACCGCACCGCCCGGATAGCCGAACAGGTGCTTGACGCCATTGTCGCGCATAGCCTGGATCACCATTTCAGCGCCGGTCATTTCGCGCTGGCCAGTTTCTTTTTGGGCTTTCGTCATCGGTCCTGTCCGTTCTTTCGGGGCTGTAGGGTTCGTTTAGCGCGTGGCGAGACAATAAAAAAGGCTCCTTTCGGAGCCTGTGTGACGCGCATGGGAGGCTGTCGCCTGGCGGTTACACCGCCTTGCCCACGCGCTTTCCTACGACGAGAATGATCATGCTTGTCATGGCGCGCACAATAGAAAGGCATCGGGCGCAAAGTCAAGGCGTCTTGTTTGCCGCAGGCAGGCCTTGCCAGCCGCCTGAAAACCCGCTTCTGCTCGGCCATGCTGTCCGCCCTTGCCGCCCTGTTCACTGCCGCCTTCCTCGCCGCCACGCTTCTGCCTGCCCAGTCCGAGGCCATGCTGGCCGCCATGATTGCCGCCAAGGCCGCCCCACTTGCCGCCTTGCTGGCGGTCGCCAGCCTCGGCAACACGCTGGGCGCAGCGGTCAACTGGCTGATCGGCCGAAAAGCGGAAACATTCGC
>JBATMU010000228.1:0-1837 GCA_049289995.1 Rhizobiaceae bacterium
GGTCAAGGGCGGGGAGATGAATGACGCTTCGGCGCTGTCGCGCACCCCGGTCTATGGCGTGGTTGGCGTGACCGAGGAAGCCCATGTCAGTGCCGCATTGGCTTTTGCGCGGGCCAATGGTTTGAAAGTGTCGATCTCGGCAGTGCGCCATTCGATGGGCGGGCATGCCTTTGACGATCATGCGCTGGTGCTCGACATGCTGGGCTTCAACGCCATTGAGGTGGACGAAGCGGCGATGACGGTGAACGTGCAGCCGGGCGCGACCTGGCACGATATCCAGAACCGCCTGCATCCGAAGTTTGCGGTCAAAGCCATGCAGTCGTCGGATATTTTTTCGGTGGGCGGTTCGATCTCGGTCAATGCGCATGGCATGGACCATCAGGCCGGATCGGTGGCTGGCTCGATCCGTTCGATGCGGATGATGCTGGCCGACGGCAGCATTCTTTCCTGTTCGCGTGACGAGAACACCGATCTGTTTTCGCATGTGGTTGGCGGATACGGGCTGTTTGGCGTGGTGCTGTCTGCGGTGCTGGATGTGGTGCCCAACGCGGTTTACCGCACCTCGCGCGACCGCATTGCCGCCGATGATTTCATGACCTATTTCGGCGAACGCATTGAACCGGATCCGAAGCTCGGCTTGTTCTACGGGCATCTGTCGACGGCGCCGGGATCGTTCCTGACCGAAATGATTGTCTACCGCTATGACGTGCAGGACGGCATTGAACCGCCAGCCGATCTGAAGCTGGGCGAGCCGGGCGCAGTGGCCATCAAGCGGCTGATGATGAACCTGTCCAAGCGCGGCGGGATTTTCGCCCGGCTGAAATGGTGGATGGAGACTGATCTCGAGCCCAAGGTTGAAGCTTGCACGGTGCCGCGCACGGCGGCCATGGGCGAGGGCGAGGCGTGCCTTGTCACCCGCAATGAACCGATGCATGACAGCGTGCCCTACCTGTTCAATGACCTTAAGGACGAGACCGACATCCTGCATGAGTATTTCGTGCCGCGCGGCCGCTTCATGGCGTTTCTGGGCAAGGCGCGCGGCATTCTCCAAGAGGGCGGCCTGCCGGTGTTGAATGCCTCGGTCAGGGTGGTCCACAAGGAAGACACGAAGCTGAACTATGCGCCGGAACCGGCGTTTTCGCTGGTGCTTTACATCAACCAGAAGACCGGCGCGGCGGGTGACGCCAAAATGCGGGCGCTGACCCGGGCGCTGATCGACGCCTGCCTGTCGGAAGGCGGGCGGTTCTTCCTGCCCTATCAGCTGCACTATACCGGCAAGCAATTGCTGGCAGCCTATCCGGAACTTCCGGCATTCGTGGCGGCAAAACGCGCTTATGACCCCGGCGGGCTCTTGACCTCGACCTGGTACCGCGCCGTCAGCGCCTTCGCCGGGCTGGCATGACATCATGAGCCTGGGCGTATTCCTGGCGGTGCTGGCTGCCGCCTTCATGCATGCGGCGTGGAATGCGCTGGTCAAGGCCAAGGGTGACAGGCTCGGCTCCATCCTGGCGCTGAGCGTCGGGCTTGGCGTGCTGGCGCTGCCGTTTCTGCCCTTTGCAGACATGCCGAAAGGCGAGACCTGGCAATGGCTGATGTTTTCAATGGCCATGCATACCGGCTACCGGCTGTTTCTGGGCCTCGCCTATGAAGGCGGCGATCTGGCGCAGGCCTATCCTCTGGCACGGGGGACGGCGCCGCTGTTGACAACGCTGGTTGCAGCGTTCCTGCTCGGCGAACTGCCGGGGCAGGCGGCGATTGCCGGCATCCTGCTTCTCGGGCTCGGGGCGCTGTTGCTGACCCTGCGCGGCACGGGCACCCATAATCCCGGCCATGCCCG
>JBATMU010000229.1:0-19573 GCA_049289995.1 Rhizobiaceae bacterium
CGCCCCTTGCCTTCGCCTGCACATTCGGCCAAAAGCGCGGCCATGCTGACACTCACCGATCTTTCGCTGCGCATTGCCGGGCGCCTGTTACTCGACAAGGCTTCGCTGGCCCTGCCTGCCGGGGCCAAGGCCGGGCTGGTCGGCCGCAACGGCACAGGCAAGACCACGCTGTTTCGCGCCATCACCGGCGAGCTGGCGCCGGAAGGCGGTTCTGTCTTCCTGCCGAAGAACACCAAAATCGGCCAGGTGGCGCAGGAAGCGCCAGCTACCGAACAATCGCTCTTGGAAATCGTGCTCGACGCCGATAGCGAGCGCACCGCCCTTCTGGCCGAGGCCGAGACGGCGACCGATCCGCACAGGATTGCCGAGGTGCATATCCGGCTGGCCGACATCGACGCCCATTCGGCGGAAGCGCGAGCCGGGGCAATTCTTTCGGGCCTTGGTTTTGACGCGGCTGCACAGGCGCGGCCGGCCTCGTCGTTTTCGGGCGGTTGGCGGATGCGCGTGGCGCTGGCCGCCGTGCTGTTTGCCGAACCCTCGCTCTTGCTGCTCGACGAGCCGACCAATTATCTCGATCTGGAAGGCACGCTGTGGCTGGAATCCTATGTGGCGAAATATCCGCATACCGTGCTGATGATTTCCCATGACCGCGACCTTCTGAACAAGGCGGTCAATTCGATCGTGCATCTCGACCAGCAGAAGCTGACCTATTATCGCGGCGGCTATGACCAGTTCGAGCGCCAGCGCTCGGAAGCGCTGGAATTGCAGGGCAAGGCGCGCGTCAAGCAGGAAGCCAAGAAGGCGCATATGGAGGCCTTCGTCGCCCGTTTCCGCGCCAAGGCATCAAAAGCCAAGCAGGCGCAATCCCGCCTGAAAATGCTCGAAAAAATGAAACCGATCGCTTCGGTGATCGAGGATCATGTCGCGCCGTTCGGCCTGCCGGGGCCGGTCAAAGAAGCCGCCTCGCCGATCATCGCCATGCGCGACATCTCGACAGGCTACGAGCCTGGCAAGCCGATCCTGAAACATCTCGATCTCAGGATCGATGCCGATGACCGGATTGCGCTGCTCGGCGCCAATGGCAACGGCAAATCGACTTTTGCCAAACTGGTGGCCGGGCGGCTGAAAAGCTTTGACGGCAGTTCGACCATCGCGCCGGGGCTGAAAGTGGCGTTCTTCGCCCAGCACCAATTGGACGATCTTCGCCCGGAGGAAAACTCCATCGAGCATGTGCGGCGGCTGATGCCGGATGCGCCGGAAGCCAAGGTGCGCGCCCGTGTCGCCCAGATGGGGCTGGCCACCGCAAAGATGATGACGGCGGCCAAGGATCTGTCGGGCGGTGAAAAAGCGCGGCTGTTGATGGGACTGGCGGCGTTCGAAGGCCCGAACCTGTTGATCCTCGATGAGCCGACCAACCATCTCGACATCGACAGCCGCGAAGCGCTGGTTGAAGCGCTCAATGATTTTCCCGGAGCGGTCATCCTCATCTCGCATGACCAGCACCTGGTGGAGGCGACTGTTGACCGGCTATGGCTGGTGCACGAGGGCACGGTAAAGCCGTTCGAGGGCGATCTCGACGAATACAAGCAATTGGTGCTGAACGGCACGATTTCCGGCACGATCGGTCAGCGCGACAAGCGCAGCGAACCCAATGTCAACAAGGCGGAATTGCGCAAGCTTGCCGCCCAGCGCCGCATCAAATACGCGCCGCTGGCCGCAAAGATCAAGGAAGCCGAGGCCTTGGTCGGAAAACTTCAGAACCAGATTCAGGCGCTTGAAGCCGAATTCTCCAATCCCGCCAATGGCCCGGACCGGGTCAAGGCGCTCGGCATGGACCGAACGGCGGCGCAAAACCGGCTGGCAATTGCCGAAGAGAAATGGCTGGCGCTGTCAGAGGAATATGAAACGGCGATGGCCGGCTGACACGACCGCGACAAACCGGCTCAGACTTCTCCTTCGCCGCCGTCCCTGCCCCAGCGCCTGCCGGGCCTTTGCGGCGCATCACCCCTGCCGCCCCGGGTCAGTGACAGGATCAGCCCGACAAAGCCCAATGCCAGCAAGACCAGCCCGGCCGGCTGATAGCGCGGATCGGCAGCGAGCGAATTGGCGCGCAGCGAAAGCTTCACTTCCTTCATGTCCACCAGATCGTTCTCGCCGGGGCCGGTGACAAACAGATAGTCGCCGTCGTCCACGTTCTCAATCACGCCAGGCGATTGGGTATAGGTCGAGCCGACATTCTGCGGCGTCTTGGTGTCTTCAACCTTCGCATTGAAGTCCATGACTTCGGCCATAACCGTCCGCCCTGCCACCGTGGCCGTCAGGGTCAGATTGGTGGTGGCGTTTGGTTCAAGCCGGTTGCCGGTGGCGATGAGATTGACAACGACCCGCACCGGCGCCTGAGCCCTGGTCAGCGGCACGGTCACCGGCTTGAAGCCGCCTGAACGTGTGAAAACCGTCCACGTGCCGATTTCCGCGCCGGAGAAATAGGTGATGTAGTTGGGATAGAGAATCCCGAGACCAAGACCGGCTATCAGGCAGAGTATGGACAACAAACGCATGGCGGCTCCGGTGGCGCGGCAGGAAATCGGCCTGTTCCTAGGCCTTTTCCCAAGCCGAGAAAAGGTGGGCAATGCGCCGGTCCGGCCGTTCCTGTACGAATGGCTTTTCTGAAACCTGACGAAAGCCGTTTTGGCCGAACCAGCCGGTTTCGGATGGCATCAGCGGCCAGGGCGGGCCGGATGGCGCGCTGCCTTCCGCCCGCGTCCGCGTGTAGACCAACAGCGTTCCGCCCGGGCTGACCAAAGCGGCAATGGCCTGCATGAAGCGCACATGCAGGTCAGGCGGCACGGACTGGATCGTGTAGCACTCATTGACCAGGTCAAAGCCGCCCAGCCAGTAGGACGGCGGATCGAGCAAGCTTGCGCATTGATAGGCGACCCGGGAAGCGGCAAAGCGCCGTCTGGCCCAGCGTATTGCCGTATCCGAGAGGTCAAAGGCCGTGGTTTGCCAGCCGGCAGCGGCAATCGCCTCGGCATTGTCGCCAAGCCCGCAAGCAATGTCGATTGCAGTGCGGCCCTTGCCATGATTGGCGGCAAGCCATTCAGAAAGTTCAGGTTTCGGCTTCAAATCTGCCCAAGGAACAAAAGCCGGGTCGCCTTCCGCGCGGTCATAGACGCTGTCAAAAAACGTGCGCCGGCCATCGGGCGTATGCGGCAGATCGCGGTCCAACGCGTTGACCTGCCGTGCCAGTTCCTCGCGGCTCAGCGTCACGCCTTGCGCTCCCAGCCGCCTTCAAGCGTCTGTTGCCAATAGGTGACCGTGTGCCCGGCGGCTTTCTGGGTTTTCCACTGTCGACGCGCCGCCTCGACCTGTTCCATGTCGTGACCATCAAAAAGGAACACTGCGCGCTGATAGCTTCCCAGTTCCGGCGGTTCGGCCCCATCAGCCAGAAAGCGGATTGCCGCGGCATTGGCGTTGTCCTGCCCGATGGTCAGCAGAACCGGCTGGTGATCCGAATGGGCGGCGCTGTCGGTGGCGTGGGCCAGGAAAGATTCTTCCGACCACGCCCACAAATGCGCATCCAACGCATCGCGCCGCTCCAGGCTGCCGGTCTGCACCACGGCTTTCCAGCCACGGGCAAGGCTGCGCTCAAGCAGGCCCGGCAGCACGCTTTCCAGCGTCGCATCAGTCATGTGGTAGAACAGAACTTCGGTCATCTCAGGCCCTGTTCATGAGTCCACGACCTAGCTTTCATAGTTGTCGCGCAGCAGCTGGTCGAGCAGGCGCACGCCGAAACCCGATCCCCAGGATTGATTGGTCTCCGAAGTTGGCGAGCCCATGGCGGTGCCGGCAATGTCGAGATGCGCCCAGGGCGTTTCCTTGACGAAGCGCTTGAGGAACTGGGCGGCGGTGATGGAGCCGCCATATTTGCCGCCGATATTTTTCATGTCGGCATTCTTGGTGTCGATCAGCTTGTCATATTCGGGGCCCATCGGCATGCGCCACAGCTTCTCGCCCGAAGCGAGCCCGGCCGCGGTCAGCTTGGCGGCGAGATCGTCATCGTTGGAGAACAGGCCGGCATGCGACTGTCCGAGTGCGATCATGATGGCACCAGTCAGCGTGGCCAGATTGACCATGAAGCGCGGCGCAAAGCGCTGATTGCAATACCAGAGCGCATCGGCCAGCACGAGGCGGCCTTCGGCATCGGTGTTGAGCACTTCAATGGTCTGGCCCGACATTGAGGTGACAATGTCGCCCGGCCTTTGCGCATTGCCGTCGACCATGTTTTCAACAAGGCCGATAATGCCAACGACGTTGACCCTGGCCTTGCGCCCGGCCAACACGCGCATCAGCCCGGTGACGGCAGCAGCGCCGCCCATGTCACCCTTCATGTCTTCCATGCCGCCGGCCGGCTTGATGGAAATGCCGCCGGAATCAAACACCACGCCCTTGCCGATGAAGGCAACCGGCTTGTCCTTGGCCTTGCCGCCCTTCCATTGCATGACGGCCATGCGGGCCGGACGCACCGAGCCTTGCGCAACGCCCAAAAGCGCGCCCATGCCGAGCTTTTTCATCTCTTTTTCGGTCAGGATTTCAACATCGACGCCGAGGCGGGTCAACGCCTTGGCTTCGGCGGCAAATTCTACCGGACCCAGTATGTTGGCCGGTTCGTTAACGAGATTGCGGGCCAGCATCACGCCTTCGGCGACTGCTTCTGCATCGGCAAAAGCCTTTTTGGCGGCGGCGGGATTGGCGCACTGGATCGTCACCTTGACGTCCGTGGGCTTGGTGTCTTCGCCTTTCACCGTCTTGTATTTATCAAAGCTGTAACGGCGCAGCAGAATGCCGAGCGCGAACTGCGCGGCGTTTTCGTCCGAAACCGGGCCATTGGCCGAATCAAGCAGGATTGTGACGTCGCCGCCATTGCGGAAACAAGCCGCTGCAGCGCCGCCCATCCGCATCATGCCGGCAGCATCGGCATCTGCCAACTTGCCCGCGCCGATGGCGACGATCCGGTCAAGCCCGCTGCCTGCTGGCGCCAGAATCTCGGCCGAATTGCCGATTTTTCCGGAAAATCCAGCCGCTGCAAAGGCTTTTGCAAACAAGCCCGGCTCGGCGAGGCTGCTTGCCTCTTTGGTGACCTTGCCGCTTTCGGATGCCAGAACAATGCAGGCGCCTTTCCGAATTGGCGCAAATTTGGTGAATGCGATGGTGGTCTGCGCGGTCATGATGCCTGCCAGGTTGACAATGAAGCGGTGATTGTGTGGCTTTTGACTGGTTTTGCAAGCCGTGCTGTTGGTAACGGGCCGTTAACCTTGTTCCTTCGCCGTTTTTTAGCCAAGCTTGCTCATGATGGTGCACCGGGCGCTTCCGGTCTTGGGACGAATTCACATCAGGCAGCCGGGTGATTTCCGGCAGCCGCAAGGATCCAGCGCAGCACATGCGGCAAGGGATCCGGGGAACCTATGCCGACAGCCGAACGCTACATCATGCGGCGCTATCTGGTCATGTTCGCAGCATCGCTGGGAGCAGCGCTGGCCATTGTCTGGACGACACAGGCGCTGACGCGCATCAACGTTGTGACCGATGCCGGCCAGACCATGTTGACCTTTGTGGCGCTGGCATCGCTGTTGTTGCCGTCCATGGCGGCGCTGGTGGCGCCATTTGCGGTGGCGCTTGCCGTCTCGCAAACCCTGACGACGATGAACAATGATTCCGAATTGGTGGTGCTGAGCGCCTCCGGCGCAGGTGCGCGCACCGTCGTGCGGCCGGCGCTGATCCTCGGATTTGTCGCCAGTCTGGCCAGCTTTGCGCTCGATAACGGCGTCAATCCGATTACCGCCCTGAAATTCCGCACGATGATCGCCGAAGCCAATGGCGATCTATTGGGTTCGGCCATCCAGGAAGGCACGTTCAAGCGGATTGAAAAGGGCCTGTTCGTGCAGGTTGCGCAGCGGCTGGCGAATGGCGAACTTGCCGGCATATTCGTCGCCGATTCCCGCACCGCTGGCACCGATCTCGCCTATTACGCCAAACAGGGCCAGATCGTGAAAAACGGCGACGATTCCGTGCTGGTGATGAATGACGGCGAAGTTCACCGCAAGGCGCCGGATGGCGAAGTTTCGGTGATCCGCTTCACGTCCTACGCTTTTGCGCTCGATTCATTTGGCGCAGCAAAAGGCGGCCTGTTTCTGCTGCCGCGCGACCGGCCGCTGTCGTTTGTCATGAACCCCGACAAGAATGACGCCTTCTACAAATCCAACCCCCAATATTTCGGCGCCGAGTTCCACAGACGGCTGACCGAGTGGATCTATCCTTTTGTTTTCGCGTTGATTTCCCTGGCAGTGGCGTCGAGCCCGGTCTCACACAGGCAAGCGCGCCTGTCGCCAATCCTGACCAGTTTGACATTGTGCATAGCGCTGCGCTGGGCCGCTTATTCGGCTGCCGGGTTTGCCGTGCGCAGTTCTGCAGGCGAGCCGCTGCTGTATGCCGTTCCAGCCGCCGCCGCCGGGGTTTCTGCCTATGTGCTGATGACCAACCGCTCGCTCAACCTGCCGGTCAGTTGGGCAAACCGGATCAGCGATGTCTTGGTCCGGCTTTCGGAAATGTCCGCGCGGCTGCGCTTCAGCCCGGCCGCCATGGCCCGGGTCTTCAAGGGGCGGCCATGATCGGCTTGACCCTCGGGCAATATTTTCTCAAGCGCCATCTGGTCATCACGTTCTGGTTCATGCTCGGGATTGCCCTGCTGATCCTGGTGGTGGATTTCACGGAATTGTCCAAGCGCGCCTCGGCGCTGCCATCCTATTCGGCGCTTGCCGCACTCGGCATGTCGGCCATGCGCACATTGATGGTGCTGCAGATCACAGTCCCGTTCATCGCGTTGTTTTCGGCAATGACCACGCTGATTTCGCTCAACCGCAAATACGAGCTTGTGGTGGCGCGGGCTGCGGGCGTTTCGGCCTGGCAGTTCTTGCTGCCGATAGCCTTTGGCGCGTTTCTGGCGGGGCTGTTCACGGTATTCGTCATCAACCCGCTCGGTGCGGCTGGCGCGGCCAAGGCCGAGGAGATCGAGGCCGGATGGCGTGCGGGCAAGTCCAACGCCCTGGCCGCCGCAAGCCTGCCATGGTTCCGCCAGCGGTCAGGCGGCGAAGACACGATCATCGGCGCAAATTCGGTGCTTGAAGCTGGCTCGGACCTCAGGGCTGCGGTGTTTTTCCGCATCGGCGCTGACGGGGGAATTTCCGAGCGGATCGACGCCGAAAGGGCTGTCCTGAAAACAGGCAATTGGGAATTGACCGGTGTCAGCCGCCGCAAAGCCGATGGCACGCGCGAATCATTGCCAAAAATGCTGCTGGCCACCGAGCTAAGCGCCGACTTTGTGGCTGAACGGCTGGCCATGCCTGAAACCGTCTCGGTTTTCGGCCTGTCGAGAATGATTGAATCAGCGAAGGCCTACGGCTTCTCGGCAAACAAATTCCGGATGCAATTTCATTCGGTTACGGCGATTCCGGCGCTGCTCGTTGCCATGACGCTGATTGCGGCTACGGTTTCGCTCAAATTCGTCCGTTTTGGCCAGTCCGCAGGCATGATTGTGGGTGGCATCCTGGCAGGCTTTCTGCTTTATGTCGTTTCGGTTCTGGTCAAGGCGTTCGGAAGTGCGGGCTTTGTGCATCCGTTCATCGCGGCCTGGTTTCCGGTTGTGGTGGCGATGTTCTTCGGGGTGTCGTTTCTGCTTCACAAGGAGGATGGTTAGTGCGGCAAGTAATGGCTGACGGATTGGCTTCCGTCCGCACGGCGCGCCTACGCGGCGCGGCGGCTGCACTTTTGCGCGCATCGGTCAGCGCTTTTGCATTGGCTATCCTGCCCGCCTTGCCCGCTCATGCCCAGCAGATTGCCCTGCCGTCCGACCTCTCCGGCGATGGCCAGATGCTGCTCGAAGCCGATACGCTGACCTATGACAATGACAACCAGACGGTGATCGCCGAAGGGTCGGTGAAGATCGACTACAACGGCTACAAGCTGGTCGCCCGCCGTGTCTCTTACAACCAGAAAACCGGCAGGCTGGTCGCAAGCGGCGGCGTCGAAATCCTCGACAAGCAGGGCACGAAAATCAATTCCGAAGAAATCGACATAACCGACGATTTCGCGGATGGTTTCATCAACGCGCTACGCGTGGAAACGGCGGAAAAGGTTCATTTCGGAGCCGAGAGCGCCGAACGCAAGGACGGCTATCTGACCACCTTCAACAACGGCGTCTATACCGCTTGCGAGCCGTGTGAGGACGATCCGGACAAGGCGCCGGCCTGGCGCATCAAGGCGCGGCGGATCATCTGGAACGGTCAGGCCAAGACGGTGCGCTTCGAGAAGGCAAGCTTCGAGCTGTTCGGCATGCCGATAGCCACCCTGCCCTATTTTGAAATCGCCGACCCGACCGTCAAGCGCAAGACCGGCTTCCTGCTGCCCGGCATCCGCTACGGCTCCTCGCTCGGCTATGGCGCAGCCGTGCCGTTCTTCATCGCGGTTTCGCCGACACAGGACCTGACGCTGACCACAACGGGCTACACCAAGCAGGGCTTTCTGGCTGAGGCCGAATGGCGGCAGATGTTCAATTCCGGCAGCTACACGCTGAAAATGGCCGGCATCATCCAGCAGAATCCGGGTGCATTCGCTGCAACGAGTGTTGATTCCACAGTCAGAAACCGCGGCATGATCGGCACCACCGGCAAGTTCCGCATCAATCCGCGCTGGACGTTCGGCTGGGACGTTTTGGTGCAGAGTGACAAGGATTTCGCCCGCACCTATTCGCTGGCCGGATTCAACCAGTACAACCGGCGCAACGAGGTCTATCTGACCGGACTGAACGACAAGAATTATTTCGACCTGCGCTTCATGAAATTTGCCGTGCAGGAAACCCTGCCCGACAGCCATGCGTCGGCACGCAACCCGCGCCAGCCCTGGGTGCTGCCAAGCTTTGACTATTCGCGGGTCGCCGATCAGCCAATTGCCGGCGGGCAGTTGAGCCTCGACGTCAATGCGCGCGTCACCAAGCGGTCCGTATCTGAGGTCTATGTCGATGCCGATCCAAGCTTTTCAACGCTGCGCGGTGTTGATGGCGAAACGGGCCGCCTGACGGCGGAACTTGAATGGAAACGCACGTTGATCACCCAGGGCGGACTGGTCGTCACGCCGCTTCTGGCTTTGCGTGGCGACACGTCGTTCCAGTCGGCGACGGCAAGTGCAACCATGCTTGGCTTTGATCCGGCAGCCGAAGTGCGCGCCGCCTGGTACCGCGGCATGGCGACTGCAGGTCTCGACGTCCGCTGGCCGATCCTGTTTTCGACCACCAGCGCCAGCCATGTCCTGGAGCCGGTCGCGCAGATTTTTGCGCGGCCCTCGGAAATGGGCGCAGCCAGCCATGGCTTGGCCAATGAGGACGCGCAAAGCCTGGTTTTTGACGCAACGTCGTTGTTCGAACGCGACAAATTCTCCGGTTATGACCGCATGGAAGGCGGCGTCCGCGCCAATCTCGGCATCCGCTATTCGGGCACGTTCGCCAATGGCTGGCACGCCACCGCGCTGTTTGGCCAATCCTACCATCTGGCGGGCGTCAATTCGTTTGCTTCGGCCGATCTGGTCAATGCGGGCCAATTCTCGGGTCTTGAGACCAATGTTTCGGATTTCGTCGGCATGGCCGCAATTGGAAATTCCGCAGGTTTTTCGGCATCGCTCAAGGGACGGTTCGACGAAAAGACCTTTGAAATGCGGCGGTTCGAGGCAGCTGCTGCGCTGACGAAGCCGCGCGGTTCGTTCAGCGCGCGATACGCTTTCATTCAGGCGCAGCCGCGCTACGGCTTCCTTGTTGACCGGCAGGAAGTGGCCGCTGCCGGCACGGTCAAGCTCAATGACCGCTGGACGGTATTCGGCAACGGCACCTATGATCTGGTCTCCAAGACGCTTGTCAGGGATTCAATCGGCATCAGCTACGCCAATTTCGGCAAGGAAACCTGGTGCATTGGCTATTCGCTGACGCTGGCAGAAACCCGCCCGGTGACCGCGCCGCATACGCCGACCCGCAATATCGGCTTCAACATTTCACTGCGCACGCTTGGCGATTTCGGTTCGAGCACCTCGGCAGCGGCCGGATTCAACTGATCAGCCCGGCCATGCTTTCGCCCAACTGCGCCAGCATGGAAGACGCATCGCCACAAGCCGGCGGCAGACAGGAAACGATGTAATGACGCTTTCGGCCAAGACATACCGGACCTTTGCGGTGCGCGCCCTGGTGGCGCTCATGCTGGGCGGCAGTGCCTCGATAGGAGCAGGACCGGCAATGGCCAGCCAGATCAAGGTTGTGGTCAACGGTGTTCCGGTGACCAGCACCGATATCCAGCGGCGCGTTGCCTTCCTGAAGCTGCAGCGCAAGCCGGCCAATGCGGCCGCCGCCCGTGAAGAACTCGTCAATGAAGCCCTGCAAGCTGCCGAAATGAAGCGCATCAACGTCAGGGTGACGGATTCGCAAGTCGAGCAGTCCTTTGCGCGTTTTGCCGCGTCCAACAAGCTCAAACCCGCGCAGATGACCCAGATCCTCAATCAATCCGGGGTGACGGCGAAACATTTCAAGGAATATATCCGCTCGCAAATCGGCTGGAATCAGGCGTTGGCTGCGCGGTTTCGCGCTGAAGGCGCCATGAGCCGCGAAGACGTCGTCCAGAAAATGCTGCAGCAAGGCGGATCAAAGCCGTCGGCCACCGAATACATGCTCCAGCAAGTGATTTTCGTGGTTCCCGCCGCTGAACGCGGCGCCAAACTCGGCAAGCGCAAACGTGAAGCGGAAGCCATGCGGGCCCGGTTTACCGGCTGCGACTCGACCCGCAGCTTCGCCAAAGGCCTGGTTGACGTGACGGTGCGCGAGCTTGGCCGGGTTCTTGCCCCCGAATTGCCGCCGGAATGGGAAAAGCAGGTCAAGGCGATCAAGCCGGGACAGGCAACGACGGTGCGCGAGACCGACCGCGGCGTAGAGTTCCTCGGCGTTTGCAGCACGCGTGAAGTCTCCGATGACCGCGTTGCCGAAATGGTGTTCAACTCCGAAGGCGGCACCGACGCCAAGGCGGATGCCCTTTCGAAGAAATACATGGCTGAATTGCGCAAACGTGCCAGCATCATCGAAAAGTAAACCGATGCTGGCGCTGACGTCAGGCGATCCTTCCGGCATCGGGCCGGAAATTGCCTTGCGGGCCTGGCAGGCCCGGCGCGGCGTTCCGCGGTTTTTCCTGATCGGCGATCCTGAATTGATGGCGGCGCGGGCCAATCTGCTGGGCCTTGAAGTGCCGGTCGTCGCCGCCACGCCGCAATCTGCGGCCCATCATTTTGAAAGCGCCCTGCCCGTCGTGCCGCTGAACGCTGGCTTCATCGACAAGCCCGGCGAGCCTGTTGCCGAAAATGCCGCAGGCATCATCGAATCGATTGACAGGGCGGTCGCGCTGACAATGGCAGGCGAAGCGCGGGCCGTCGTCACCTGTCCGATTGCCAAAAAGCCGCTTTATGAAGCGGGCTTCAAGTTTCCGGGCCATACCGAATATCTGGCGCATCTGGCAGATATGGCTGGCGGCGGCCCTTATCTGCCAGTCATGCTTCTGGCCGGGCCTTTATTAAAGGTAGTCCCGGTGACCATTCACATCGCGCTGGCAGCGGTTCCGGCTGCGCTGAACAGCGCGCTCATCGAACAGACCGCCCGCATTCTCGCCCACGACCTGACCTTGCGGTTCGGCATTGCCAAGCCGCGCATTGCGGTCGCCGGCCTCAATCCCCATGCCGGCGAAGGCGGGGCGCTGGGAAGCGAGGATGACGCCATCATCCGCCCGGCCGTGGAACGGCTGACTGCCTCGGGCGTCAACGCTTTCGGCCCACTTCCCGCCGACACGATGTTTCATGCCGCCGCCCGCGCCACTTACGATGCGGCCTTGTGCATGTATCACGATCAGGCGCTGATCCCGGCCAAGGCGCTGGGCTTTGATGATTCGGTCAATGTCACCCTCGGCCTGCCATTCATCCGCACCTCGCCCGATCACGGCACGGCCTTCGGTATAGCAGCACAGGGCGTTGCGCGGCCTGACAGCCTGATTGCCGCGCTCAACATGGCCGGGCAAATGGCGGATTTATCAGCGTGAGCGACAGCCTTCCGCCGCTCAGAGATGTGATCGAGCGGCATGGCATTGCCGCCAAAAAGGCGCTCGGCCAGAATTTCCTGCTCGACCTCAACCTGACCGCCAAGGTGGCGCGGGCAGCCGGATCGCTGGATGGCGCGACCATCATCGAAGTCGGCCCTGGCCCCGGCGGACTGACGCGGTCACTGTTGTCGCAAGGGGCGGCCGAGGTGATCGCCATCGAGCGCGATGAGCGTTGCCTGGGCGCGCTGGAAGAGATCGGCGCCCATTGGCCGGGCCGGCTCAGAATTGTGCATGGCGATGCGCTGACGGCGGATTACGCGGCATTGGCTGTGGGACGGCCAGTGAGAATCGTCGCCAACCTGCCCTACAATATCGGCACCGAGCTTCTGACGCGCTGGGTGGCGGCTGACATCTGGCCGCCATTTTATGAAAACCTGACGCTGATGTTCCAGCGCGAAGTGGCCGAGCGCATTGTGGCTGTGGCGGGCGATGATGCCTATGGGCGGCTCGGGGTTTTGTGCGGTTGGCGGATGCGGGCAAAGATCGCCTTTGACATTCCGCCGCAAGCCTTTACGCCGCCGCCAAAAGTCATGTCATCAGTGGTCAGCCTTGTACCGCAGCCAAACCCTTTGCCGGTCTCGCTGAAACGGCTGGAAACAGTCACGCAGGCCGCCTTCGGACAACGCCGGAAAATGCTGCGCCAAAGCCTCAAGAGCCTGGGCGGAGAAGCGCTTCTGGCGCAAGCCGGCATTGTTGGCTCGCGCCGCGCGGAAACGCTGACACCCGGCGAATTTGTTGCCCTGGCCAACGCATTGGATGCGTAATCAGGCGAGCTTTTCGTCGAGCAGGCCGGTGACGAATTCAAACAGGCCGGGGCGGCGGTCGCGGCGGAGGCGTTCGGCCTGGACAATGGCGCGAACCGCTGCGAATGCCCGATCGAGATCGTCGTTGACGACAACGTAATCATATTTCCGCCATTGCTCGATTTCGGTGCGCGCATTGCGCAGGCGCGTGGCAATCGTCGCTTCCGAATCTTCGGCCCTGCGCATCAGCCGCGCCTTCAGTTCCGCCATGGATGGCGGCAGGATGAAGATCGACACGACGTCGGCGCGCATGCGCTGATTGAGCTGATCGGCCCCTTGCCAATCGATGTCGAACAGCATGTCGCGGCCTTCAGACAAGGCTTTTTCAGCGGGTTCGCGCGGCGTGCCATAAAAATTGCCGTGCACCTCAGCCCACTCGACAAGCGCTTCGCCATCACGCAGATTCTCGAATTGGCGTTGGGTGACGAAGTGGTAATGCACGCCTTCGATCTCGCTGCCGCGCCGGGCGCGGGTGGTCACGCTGACCGACAATTCGAGCTGCGGGTCGCTTTCCAGCAGATTGCGGGCGATGGTCGATTTTCCGGCGCCAGATGGCGAGGAAATGACCAGCATCAGGCCGCGGCGGCTGATCGGGACTGACGGTTTGGCCATGGCCTACTCCAGATTTTGGACCTGCTCGCGGAACTGATCGACGACGGCTTTCAATTCAAGCCCAATGGCGGTGATAGCTGCGGCATTTGATTTCGAGCACAGCGTATTTGATTCGCGTATGAATTCCTGCGCCAGAAAATCCAGCTTGCGCCCGGCGGCCCCGCCATTGGCCAAAAGGGCCCGCGCAGCGGCGCAATGGGCGGAAAGCCGGTCAAGCTCTTCGCGGATGTCGGCCTTCGTCGCCAGAAAAGCTGCCTCCATGGCAAGACGGCCTTCGTCCAGCGCAGGTGCTGCGTCCAAGAGCAGCCGGACCTGTTCAGCAAGCCGGGCCTTGATGACAACAGGATCGCGTGAGGAGTCGATTTCTGCCCTGGCCGTCAAAGCCTCAATCTGGCCGACATGGCCCAGCAAGAGTGCCGAAAGCGCAGCTCCTTCGGCAAGGCGCGCAGCCTCCAGGCTGGCGAGTGCAGAATCCAGGACAGCGAGCAGCGCCTGTTCGCGCTCGGCCTTTTCGTCGTCGGATTCCAACGCGTCCTGCTGCTCGATCACGCCGCGCAGCGCCAACAACCCATCCGGAGATGGCGCGGGCAGATCGAACTCCGCTTGAAGCCGCCGGGCGATTGCCGCAAGTTCGGCCAGAAGGGCCGCATTGACCATTGGCGAAGCAGCACCGGCGCGCGGCGGCATGGTCAGTGTCGCCTGGATATTGCCGCGCGCAAAACGCTTCTGCACGGCCTGGCGGACCAGCGGCTCGATGCGGTCCATGCCGGGCGGAAGGCGCAGGCGGAACTCCATGCCCTTGCCATTGACCGAGCGCAACTCCCATGAAAACGGCTGGCCGCCAGCCTGGCCATCGGCTCGCGCGAAACCGGTCATGGACTGAACGGCTGCCATCCGCTTCTATTGCACTTTCGGGGCTGCTTCGCCGCCGGTTTTGGCGGCTTCGGCTTCGATCTTGCGCCATTTGGCGACATTGGCCTCGTGTTCTTCAAGCGTGGCGGCGAAGACGTGCCCGCCAGTGCCGTCGGCGACGAAGAACAGGTCATCGGTCTTTGACGGATTGGCGACCGCTTCCAGCGCCGCCCGTCCCGGATTGGCGATCGGGGTGGGCGGCAGACCATCGATGGCATAGGTGTTGTAAGGCGTGACGCGGTCGATGTCGGATTGGTAGATCGGCCGGTCAGCCGGTTTGCCCAGCCCGCCAAACAGGCCATAAATGATGGTGGGATCGGACTGCAGGCGCATGCCCTTGTTGAGGCGGTTGATGAAGACCGAGGCGACATGCGGGCGCTCGTCAGCCTTGCCGGTCTCTTTTTCGACAATCGAGGCCAACGTCACGAATTCATTGATGTCCTTGACCGGCAAGCCTTCCACGCGCCGCGCCCAGATCGTCTCAACCAGCGCTTTCTGATCGGCTGCCATTTTCGCCAGGATGGCCTGACGCGTGGTGCCGCGTCCAAAGCGCTGCGTTTCGGCAATCAGTGAGCCTTCGGCCGGTTTGACCGGTGGCAGGTCACCTGTCAGGATTTCGTCGGAACCGATGCGGGCCAGCGCTTGATCGACCGTCCAGCCTTCCGGAATGGTGAAGGAATACAAGACTGCCTTGCCGCTGGCGATGACATTCATGATATCCTGCATCGACGCCTTGGCCTTGATCTCGTATTCACCGGCCTTGAGCTGTTTTTCCTTGCCGAAGGCGCGGACGCCAAGCCGGAAAATGCGCGAATCCGAAATCAGACCGCGCCGCTCCAGCTGGTTTGCGATTTCAGCAACACCGCTGTTGGGCTTGACCTCAAAGGTCGTGTCGGTCGCCCAAGGTCCTGCGCCCACAAATTCCTTGCGGCCGAGCCAGGTGGCAATGCCGGCGGCCAAAGTGAGGAACACCACGGCGGACATGGCGAAATTCAGGAATACGATGACCTGCGAGCGGGCGGCGCGCGACCGGCGCGGCGGCGGCGTGCCCTTTTCCGGCTGGAGCGCTTCCGATGGGGTTTTGACCGTCACGGGACGGGCAGGCTCGGTTCGCGTGCCGAAGACGGGCGGATTTTCGGACTGTTCGGTCATCGCGTTTCCTGGCTTTGGCTGGCGATACCGGCTGGCGCTGGCGCGCGCTTACTGATTCCGCCGGTTTCAGCATACCGGTTAGACAAAGACTTTGCCGAATTCGCGGCAGACCGTTCAGCCATTGTAGCGGCGGAAGATCAGCGAGGCATTTGTTCCGCCAAATCCGAACGAGTTCGACAACGCCACGTCGATCTGGCGTTTGCGCGGCGCATTGGGCACCAGGTCAATGGGTGTATCGACTTCTGGATTGTCGAGATTGATTGTGGCCGGCGCCACACCGTCGCGCATGGCCAGAAGCGAGAAAATGGCTTCCGCAGCACCTGCCGCACCCAGAAGATGGCCTATCGAGGATTTGGTCGACGACATCGAGATTTTCGACGCTGAATTACCGACAAGCCGCTCGACGGCGCCCAATTCGATCTTGTCGGCCATGGTCGAGGTGCCATGGGCATTGATGTAATCGATCTCGGACGCCGTAATGCCTGCCCGTTTCAAGGCTGATGACATGCAGCGGAACGCTCCGTCGCCATCCTCGGAAGGGGCGGTGATGTGATAGGCGTCACCGCTCATGCCGTATCCGACGACTTCGCCATAGATTTTTGCGCCGCGGGCCCTTGCGTGCTCCAGCTCTTCCAGCACCAGCACGCCAGCCCCCTCGCCCATGACGAAACCATCGCGGTCGGCATCATAGGGGCGCGAGGCTTGCTGCGGCGTGTCATTGCGCTTGGTGGACAGGGCGCGGCAAGCGGCAAATCCGGCCAGCGACAGGCGGGTAATAGGTGCTTCAGCGCCGCCCGCCACCATGACGTCGGCATCACCCAGCATGATGAGCCGGGCGGCGTCGCCAATGGCGTGGGCGCCAGTCGAGCACGCCGTGACCACCGCATGATTGGGGCCCTTGAGCCCGTGCCTGATGGAGACCTGGCCGGACACCATGTTGATGATGTTGCCTGGAATGAAAAAAGGCGTGATGCGGCGCGGGCCTTTTTCCTGCAGCACCAGCGTCTGCTCGGAAATGCCCTCAATGCCGCCAATGCCCGAGCCGATCATGACGCCGGTGGCGTAACGCTCATCTTCGGTTTTCGGAGTCCAGCCGGAATCCTTCAGCGCCTCATCGGCAGCGGCGATCCCGTAAAGGATGAAATCGCCGATCTTGCGCTGTTCCTTGGGCTCCAGGTAAGCATCCGGACTGAATGTGCCATTGGCGCCATCGCCGCGCGGAATGACATGGGCGATCTTGCAGGCGAGGTCGTCGACCTCGAACTTTTCAACGCGCGATGCGGCGCTGCGGCCGGACAGAAGCGCCTGCCAATTGTGCTCGACGCCCACGCCAAAGGGCGCGACCATGCCGAGTCCGGTGACGACGACACGTCTCATTCCGCCCCTCCCTTGCAAAGGCGCGCGGCGGGCGCTTGGTGCGCCCTGCCGCCGCTGTCAGCAAGCGTCAGGCCGAGGCCTTGGAGATGAACTTCACGGCGTCGCCAACCGTCAGGATGGTTTCGGCGGCGTCATCGGGGATTTCCACGCCGAATTCTTCTTCGAAGGCCATCACGAGCTCAACGGTATCCAGGCTGTCCGCGCCAAGATCGTCGATGAAGCTGGCGGCTTCGGTCACTTTGGCTTCTTCGGCGCCAAGATGTTCGATGACGATCTTTTTGACGCGTTCTGAAATGTCGCTCATGTTTGAACCCTCGATTTGCTGTTCCGTACGCCTTGGTTAGCTGCATGCCTTCCGCTTATCAAGCGCAAAGCCCAAAGCATTTTCGAGGCGCGAGTATCACGAAACCCCCGGCCATCCAAGGCGTATTTCGCTCAATGCAAGGGTTTCGCGGCAGAAGCTGCTCAGATCATCGCCATGCCGCCATTGACGTGCAGCGTCTGGCCGGTGACGTAGGACGCTTCTTTCGACGCAAGGAACAGAACAGCTGCGGCGATTTCCTCGCCCGATCCCATGCGCTTCATCGGAATAGCGCCCATGATGGCGTCTTTTTGCTTGTCATTGAGCTTTTCGGTCATGGCCGAGGCGATGAAGCCCGGCGCCACGCAATTGACGGTAATGTCGCGGCTGGCGATTTCCTGGGCCAGCGACTTTGACAGGCCGATCATGCCGGCCTTGGCCGCGCAATAATTGGCCTGGCCGGGATTGCCGGTGACGCCAACCACCGAGGTGATGTTGATGATGCGGCCCCAGCGGCGGCGCATCATCGGATGGGTGAGTTCGCGCGTCAGGCGGAACACGGAGGTCAGGTCAACTTCCAGCACCGCATCCCAATCGGCGTCCGACATGCGCACGAACAGGCCGTCCTTGGTTATGCCGGCATTGTTGACAAGGATATCAACGCCGTCGAGTTCGGCCTCGGCCTTTTGCGCCAGAGCCTTGACCGCCTCGCGGTCGGACAGGTTGGCGGGGAAGACTTTTGCCCGGTCGCCCAATTCAGCCGCCAGGCTCTCGAGCTTTTCGGCGCGGGTGCCGTGCAGGCCGACAATGGCGCCGGCGCCATGCAGGGCGCGCGCAATGGCCTCGCCGATGCCGCCGGTTGCACCGGTCACCAGAGCCTTCTTTCCCGTCAGGTCAAACATGGCAGTCCCTCATTTTGAGCCCTCATTGTTGGGCTTTTGTCTTCAGGCCAAAGCGGCCAGAATTGCGTCAATGTCGGCTGGTCCGGCAAGATTGATTGTCGCCGTGTCGCGCGAAATGCGCCGCGCCAGACCCGACAGCACCTTGCCGGAGCCGATTTCGGCCAGCGTGGTGACGCCATTGGCGGCCAGCCATTCGACGCTCTCGCGCCAGCGCACCTGTCCGGTGACCTGGGCGACGAGGCTTTCGATAATCGCGGCCGGATCGGTCAGCGGGCGCGCCAGCACATTGGCAATGACCGGCACCACCGGCGCGCGGGCTTCGACCTTGGACAGTGCCTGAGCCATTGCGTCGGCGGCCGGCTGCATCAGCGCCGAGTGAAAGGGTGCGGAGACCTGGAGCATCAGCGCCCGTTTTGCGCCCTTGGCTGAGCAAAGCGCAGCGGCGCGCTCGACCGCGGCTTTCTCACCGGAAATCACCAATTGGCCGCCGCCATTGTCATTGGCGATCTGGCAGACATCGCCCTGGGCGGCTTCTGCACAGGCGCTGGCCACCGCGTCATGCTCCAGCCCGATAATGGCGGCCATGGCGCCCTTGCCGACCGGAACGGCGGCCTGCATGGCGTTGCCGCGAATGCGCAAGAGCCGCGCCGTATCGGCCAGTGAAAACGTACCGGCGGCGCACAGCGCCGAATATTCGCCCAGCGAATGGCCCGCCACAAACGAGACCTGTTTGGCCAGATCAAAGCCGCGCGCTTCCAGCGCCCGCATGGCGGCCATGGAAACGGCCATCAGCGCGGGCTGGGCATTGGCTGTCAGGGTCAAGTCGTCTTCGGGGCCGTCAAACATCAGCACTGAGAGCTTCTGGCCGAGCGCTTCATCAACTTCGGCAAACACCGCTCGGGCTTCCGGGAAGGCTTCGGCCAGATCCTTGCCCATGCCGACAGACTGGCTGCCCTGGCCCGGAAACGTGAATGCAATCGCCATGAGACCCTTCCCGTTTTCAAAGAATTGTTTTGCCTGTGTCGCAAAGGCAGGCGCAAAGTCAAGCGAGCGGGCGCAATCTGCAGGACGGAGGCGCATTTCGCCCGTGACCGGGGCGCGGAATTTCGCTATCACGGCCCAAAGCCAATGCCGTGCGGCCATAGCCGCCCCCAAGCCGAGGACCAATCCCATGCCCGCTTATCGCTCCCGCACTTCCACCCATGGCCGCAACATGGCCGGCGCGCGCGGCCTGTGGCGCGCCACCGGCATGAAGGACGGCGATTTCGGCAAGCCGATCATCGCGGT
>JBATMU010000230.1:0-3034 GCA_049289995.1 Rhizobiaceae bacterium
GCGCTGGAGGCTGGCGGCCTGGCGGGCGCTGTGCTGAATGGCGCCAAGGAAACCGCGCTCGACGCTTTCATTTCAGGGCAATTGCCGTTTCTTTCCATGGCCGATGTGGTCGAGGCGGCAATGGCGGACTTGCCGGGTCCGGCGCAAGCCATCGGCGATGTGTTCGAAGCCGACCGCAAGGCGCGGCAATCGGCCTTGGCCATGATTGCCAGAAACTGAACCAGGGGAGAGACGGCTCATGAGGATGCGGCGTTTGGGGGCCAACGGCCCGGCGGTCGGTGAAATCGGGCTCGGCTGCATGAGCTTTGCCGGCGCCTATGGCAATGCTGCTCCCGGCGAGGCGGAAGCCGTGCTCGATGCGGCGCGAGAGCATGGAATAACCCATCTCGATACGGCGAAAATCTATGGCGACGGGCAATCCGAGGAAATCCTCGGCAAGTACCTCAAATCCCATCCGCACAAATTCACGCTGGCCACCAAGGGCGGCATCCTGACCCAGCCGCAGCGCGGCATCGACAATTCGGCCGCCTATCTGCGCGACTGTCTTGAGGGTTCGCTCAAGCGGCTCGGCGTCGAGCATGTGGGGCTTTACTATGTGCACCGCCGCGACGTGACCATTCCCATCGAGGAGGTGACCGGCACGCTGTCGCGTTTTGTCGAAGAGGGCAAGATCGGCGGCATCGGCTATTCGGAAATTTCGCCGGCGTCCTTGCGCCGCGCCAATGCCGTGCACAGGGTGATGGCGGTACAGAGCGAATATTCGCTGTGGAGCCGCCAGCCGGAGCTTGGCATGCTTGCCGCCTGCGAGGAGCTCGGCACGGCGTTCGTGGCCTTTTCGCCCTTGGCGCGCGGCCTGTTCGCCAATGTCATTCCGGATCCGGAACAGTTTTCGCCCGGTGATTTCCGGCGTCACAATCCGCGCTTCCAGCCGGACACGTTTCCGCAAAACGCCATTTATGCCCGGCACTTTGCCGAACTGGCGCGGGACATGGGGCATACGTCATCAGCCCTGGCCATTGCCTGGGTGCTGCACCGCAGCCCGGCCATCCATGCCATCCCCGGCACGCGGTCGGCGGCGCATCTGATTGAAGACATCAAGGCCGCCGCCATCACGCTGGATGCAGAGGCGATGGCGGCGATCGAGGCGGTGCTGCCGGCCGGCTTTGCGCATGGCGCGCGCTATTCCGCCCAGCAGTTTGTCGGCGTGGAGATTTACGGCTGACGGTTCAGCACCATTGGTCCCACCAGCAGACATTGTCGGTGGTGCAATTGTAGAACCATGAGCATTCGGTCTTTGCGGTCTGCGGCAGCGTCATGTTGGCAGCCTTGGCGTCTGCGCCATAGCTGACCGCTTCGGACAACAGCGCTGCGGCGTCGAAGGCGACAGGCTTGCCGTCTTTCAGGCCAAGCGCCGGATCAGCCACTGGGCCGGTTTCGCCCATCAGCGCCACGGCTGACAACAGCATCGAAGCGTTTTTCGCCGCCCGTCCATAGGCGACAAGCCGTGCGGCGGTTTCGGCCTTGGCGCGGTGTTCGGCGCGCTGGGTTGCGGTGAGTTCCGCTGCAAGCCCGAAAGACGGGAAGGCAAGGCTGACGGCAAGGAATGCACTGATCATGCGTTTCATGATTGTTGCTCCTGAGAAATGCCCCGATATGAGACAAGCATTGACAAGCAATGCCTGTCAAATGGCGCAATTAGGGCGATCAGGTTTCCGGTTTGCCGGCTTTTTCGGCTTCGGCCTTCTTGGCCGCCTTCCGCGCCAGTTCCTCCTCGCGCGCCCGGCCAAGCCCGGCGGCAATCAGTCCGGTCGGAACGGCGACGACGCCGAGCCCGGTGACCAGGATGAAGAAGGTGAACATGCGGCCGCCCGCCGTGACCGGGTAGATGTCGCCATAGCCGACCGTGGTCAGCGTGACGACCGAAAACCACAGTGCATGCGGGATGGAGGCGAAGGCTTCCGGTTGGGCGTCATGCTCGAATTCATAGATGCCGACCGCTGATATGAACATGACGATCAGCGCCAACAGGCCGAACACCGCCAGCTCCTCCTTGATGAGCTGGAAGGCGCGGGCAATGCGCTCGAAGGCCGCAACATGCCGGGCCAGCTTGGAAATGCGCAAGAGCCGCAACAGCCGCAGCGAGCGAAGCGCTTCGAAATTGCCGCCAATGGTCAGCCAGAAGGGTGCGATGGCCAGAATGTCGATCAGGCCCCAACCGGAGCGGGCATATTTGGCGGCGCTCTTGGCAGTCCACAGGCGCAGGCCGTATTCAACCGTGAATACGAGTATGGCGGCGGTGTCGAGAATGTCGAAAAACCGTGTCCAGCCGGGTGACAGGCCGGGCAGGGTTGCCGCTGCCATGCCGATGATGGAAATCACGATGACCAGGATCATCGCCGTATCGAAGGCCTGGCCGAAACGGGTGTCGCGGCCCCAGATGATGTCGCCTATGCGTTGGCGCAGGCCTTGAGCCGCCATGCCCGATACCCCGTTTTCCTGCCGCCTTGGCGCGTTCTCCATTTCTGCCATTAATTCTCTCTGCCGAGCCCCGATTCACGCAAGCTGCCACAAGACTACCACGCTGCAAAGCTGGCTTGACAGGCTTTGGAGCGCGTGCAACCCGTTGTTGCGTGACGCTTGAGCAGCACCATATTCTCATACACGCCGCCTTCGATATTTTGGCGTGGATCGCGGCCGGCGGGACGTTGTTTTTCCTTCGGCGCACGTGGTTACGGCCAACCAGCTCGAATCGAGACTGCGTTTCGGCTATTTGGCGGCGATGTTGATTGGGGCAGGCCTTGGCGCATGGCTGTTCGGTACAGCGAACGCATGGCTGTCCGGCCAAGCCGGATTTGCGCGCTCGGTGGAAGGTGCGCTGGCAGGCGCCATTTTCGCCATCGAAATCTACAAGAAATCCAACGGGATCAAGGTGCGCACCGGTGCGATCTATGCGCTGCCCATGGCGCTTGGGATAGCGGTCGGCAGACTGGGTTGCCTGCTGTCGGGGCTTGAGGATTTTACATACGGCATT
This sequence comes from Rhizobiaceae bacterium, assembly GCA_049289995.1. Lineage (GTDB taxonomy): Bacteria > Pseudomonadota > Alphaproteobacteria > Rhizobiales > Rhizobiaceae > JBATMU01. The sequence goes on from JBATMU010000230.1 coordinate 3,032, forward strand.
CCC
>JBATMU010000231.1:0-11850 GCA_049289995.1 Rhizobiaceae bacterium
ATGTGGAAGGCCGACCGCGCCGCCGATGCGCCGGGCCGGCTTGAGAACCTGAAAGAACTCATCCGCTCGATGGAGGAATATGAGAGCCTGCGCTCCTTCCTCGAACATGTGGCTTTGGTCATGGACGCCGAGCAGAACGCCGAGCTTGACGCCGTCAACATCATGACGCTGCATTCGGCCAAGGGGCTGGAATTCGACACGGTTTTCCTGCCCGGCTGGGAGGAGGGCCTGTTTCCGCACCAGCGCGCGCTGGACGAGGGCGGCCGCTCGGGGCTGGAGGAAGAGCGGCGGCTCGCCTATGTCGGGCTGACCCGGGCGCGGCATCATTTGCATTTGTGGTTTGTCTCCAACCGCCGCATCCATGGCCTGTGGCAATCGACCATCCCCTCGCGCTTTCTGGATGAACTGCCCGCCGCCCATGTCACCATTGCCGAGGCGGGGCAGGGGCATGGCGGCTATGGCCGCCACAACCCCTATGGCGCATCGCGCTTTGATGCAGCTTCGGGGGGCGATGCCTTCCGCGGCTCCTATTCGACGCCGGGCTGGCAGCGCGCGCAGGCCAACAAATCGGACGCCACGCAGAAAAACTGGGGCTCCCGTTCTGGCCATGCCACTGAGCGCATCGGTTATGGCGAGACGGACTCGGGTTTTGGCGCGGGGGCCGGCTCGGTCAAGGGCCGCACCATTGACGGCGAACTGGTGGCCAAATCGGTGACCGGCGAACCCTCGCGCTTTTCCCCCGGCGACCGGGTGTTTCACCAGAAATTCGGCAATGGCAATGTGGTCAATGTCGAAGGCAACAAGCTGACAATCAGCTTCGACCGGGCTGGCGAAAAGCGGGTGCTGGACGGGTTTGTGGAGCGGGTGTGAGGGGGGGGGCCACTCGGCGGCCATTGTTTCTTGCACCATTCACGTGCTGGCGAAAAACAAGACGTAACGGCTGATAGCTATTTCAATTTGCCGATCATCCGGACGGTCGCTTCGTGCAGGCTTGCAAGATCTCCGTCTGCCCATACCCGCCAAAGTATTTCGGCATCGACGCGATGGTAGGCATGACGCAAATGATTGCCGATGCCCGCTATTCGCGCCCACGGAATGCCCGGTTCTTCCGCCTTCATCACATCGGGTATGTGGCGCGAGGCTTCGCTCAGGATTTCGAGAAACCGCTCATAGGCCGCGCGCCGCACACGATCTGCCAATAGATCGTCCAAGCCGGTATCTTTCAGCAGCAAATCTATCTGGCTGATTGCATCAACCACATCATGCATGCGGAAAATCGTTCGTTCTGTCATCAGAAGACAGCCAGGCCGTCACGTGCGATCTCGGAACGGAATCGGCTATCCAGCGCGCGGTGCATGAAGGCATTGGCGCGAAGCCCTGTTGCGCGCGTTACAATTTCTTCGACACCAACAAGATTGAGCACGGAAAACCGGCTGTCCGCAGCAACATCGAGGGCGATATCCACATCGCTGTCCAGTCGGGCGTTTCCCCGGGCCCGTGAACCGAAAAGCGTCAGGTGTTCAACGCCCTCATGCTCAAGCAGCGTCCGCGCCGCGCGCAGTTTTGCAATCAATTCACTGCTGGGGATGTGCATGGGCTGAATTCCGGTTTCCGGCTTTCCGCAGCTGGCCACACCATATTGCCGCGAAAATATGCTAGCGGCAACACCGGCGGAATCAATAAAAGAACAGGACAGGCGTCCGCCCCTCACCCCACCGCCACGGTTACCTTGTCCGCTTCGCGATTGTTATTGACCCAGATCCGGATGAGGGTTTTTTTGCCCGTAACCGGCAGCGCGTGGATATTGTCGACGAGCGCATCGAAAAAAATCACCGCGCCTTCGCTGGTTGTAATGAAGCGGTCGAGCGCGGGAGGGGCATCTGGCACTGTCTCGCCCGGGGAAAGAATGGTGATTTCGACGTCATCAAACTGCCCGGCGATGCAGCCGACATTGATGCAGCGGGAATCAAAGGCAAATTGCCGCCCCTCCACGTCGATCGGAATCCGGCCTTCGATGGATCCGGCGATATAAAAGCTGCAATATTCGGCTGCGTGCTTGATGATTTTCATGGTTTTTCTCTTCCCGCCCAGCCAACCGAATAAGCGCTTTCAGGCGGGAGAATGAGACAGTCACCCGCCCACAACAACGGTCACCTTGTCGGGGCAGTTTTCGCGGTTTGCCCAGATGCGGATCCCGCTCGCCCCGCCGGGAACGGCGATCTCGAACAGATCATAATTCGCGTCGTAAAACAGCACCTTGTTCTTGGGCGTCGGCAGGCTGCGGTCGAGCGCCGGGGGCCCGGCCGGAAATGCGGACGGATCGGAAATCACGGTCAATTCCGTTTTGCCTTCATTCCAGGGCAGGCACTGAACCAGGACGCAGTCCGCGTTCTCCCAAAACCCAAAGCGCTCCACCTCAACGGGTATTTTTGCTGCGTGATCTCCGGAAATGTAGAAGCTGCAATAATCGGCGAGGAACTTTTTCCTGAAAACGGATTTCATGGCTTTTTCCCCTTATGCACGCGGGTAAACCCGCTTTGGATGCAAGAGCATTGCAGGCACTGCGGGTAAATCCTCAATGGCGTTCCCAGGGATTTCGGCATCTGGTGATCTCCGATAAAGCGGCCGGAACGCGTCAATGGATCCCTGCTGCCGCAGGTGTGGCAGCCGTGCAGCCGCCCCAGTCTATCAACTTCCGATTGTTCGTCAACGCGCAGCCGGGCGTGGCGGGGGAATGGCAAGCCCTTTCCTCGCCAAGTCCGGCCAGTGCTCGCAAAGGCGCTCGCGCGGTCGAACTATCCAGGGCGAGTCGCGGGCCTCGCCCGTCCTGCGGACCCCCGTTGGGGCGAGGAAAGAATGCCGTGCCTTCCGGCATGGAAAACCCGCAGCCTGCCTATTTCCGCCTGATGCCGATGCTTTTGCGCGCCTGCGCCGGGCGCGGCAGAGAAGCATGTCTTGCCGCCATGGCTTCCACCTTCGCCAGGACATCGGGCGGAAACGGCGCGACATTGGGGCCGGCCATGTCGACATGCAGCGACAGCACTTCGGAGGTTGCCGCCAGCCAGCCGTCCTCATGGCGCAATTCCTGGAAGGAATGCAACCGCTTGCCGTCATGATCGAGAAGCTGGAACGTGCCGCGCACCTTGTGGCCGGCATGCAGCTCGCGCAGGTAGCAGACGTGGATTTCGGCGGTGTAGACGGTCAGCCGCCGGTCCCTGGCATAGGCCGGGCCCATGCCGAGCACCTCAAGGCCCTCATCGGCGGCGCGGTCAAACAGTACATTGTAGTAGGCCATGTTGAGATGGCCGTTATAATCGGTCCACTGCCGTTCGACGTCCATCAGGCGGGAGAGTATCGGCATGCGGCCTCCGGGATTGGTGCCGGCAGGGGTATGGCCTTGCGGCAGACTTGCGCTAAATTGCCCCGAAACCCGCCCGTATTCCAAGCCCCGAAAGACCTTTCATGTCGCTTTCCGATATTTCCGCGCTGAAGCGCAATGACGAGGGGATCGCGGCGGCAGCTTCCATCCTCAAGCAACGGTTCGGCGAGCGCTGCCAGACAGGCGCCGACATCCGCCGCCAGCATGCCCATACCACCACCTATATTCCCAACCAGCCGCCGGATGCGGTGGTGTTTGCGCTGTCGGCGGACGAGGTTCAGGACGTGGTGCGCGTCTGCGCCGACCACCGCGCGCCGGTCATCGCCTATGGGGCGGGCACCTCGCTCGAAGGCCATGTCAACGCCCCGGCCGGCGGCATATCGCTCGACCTGTCGCGCATGGGCAAGGTGCTGGCCGTCAATGCCGAGGATTTCGACTGCGTGGTCGAGCCTGGCGTGACGCGGCTCGGCCTTAATGAGCATCTGCGCGCCACTGGCCTGTTTTTCCCGATTGATCCGGGCGCCAACGCCACCCTCGGCGGCATGGCGGCAACCCGCGCTTCAGGCACCAATGCCGTGCGCTACGGCACGATGCGCGAAAACGTGCTGGCGCTGAAGGCGGTGACGGCGGACGGGCAGATCATCTCAACGGCGCGGCGGGTGAAGAAAACCTCGGCGGGCTATGACCTGACGCGGCTGTTCATCGGCGCGGAAGGCACGCTCGGCATCATCACCGAGCTCACCTTGAAACTGTCGGGCATTCCGGCGGCGATCTCCGGCGGCGTATGCCCGTTTCCGAGCCTGCAAGCGGCCTGCAATGCAGTGATCGGCACCATCCAGTCGGGCATTCCGGTGGCGCGTATCGAGCTGGTCAACGGCCTGCAGATGCGCGCCATGAAAAATTACTCAAAGCTGCCCTATCCGGAAGGCCCGTGCCTGTTTGTCGAATTCCATGGCTCGGAGGCCAATGTCGCCGAACAGGCGGAGGGCTTTGGCGAGATCGCGGCGGACAATGGTGGCGGACCTTTTGCCTGGACGGCCAATCCCGATGAACGGCAGGTCTTGTGGAAGGCGCGGCACGATGCCTATTGGGCGGCGCTGACCTTGCGGCCGGGTGCGCAGGGCCTGTCGACCGATGTCTGCGTGCCGATTTCACGGCTGGCCGATTGCGTGGCCGAAACCGAGGCCGACATTGCCGCGCACGGGTTGATCGCGCCGATTGTCGGCCATGCCGGTGACGGCAATTTCCATGTGCTCATCCTGATGGACCAGAATGACCCTGCCGAAATCCACGCGGCGGAAGATTTTGTCGGGCGGCTCAATGCCAGGGCCCTGGCCATGGATGGCACCTGCACCGGCGAACACGGCATCGGCCAGGGCAAGCGCGGCTTTCTCAGGCAGGAGCTTGGCGGGGCGATTGATGTCATGGCGGCGGTCAAGAAGGCGCTTGATCCGCATGGCATCATGAATCCGGGCAAGATTTTTGTTTGATCTCGACTAAATGGCCGGAACATTTGCGCCATCATTCTGACAAGGGCGGCGTCCAGTCTCTTGACGCCTGATGCGCGGTCGCTTCTGTTGGCCGCATCGCTTGCGGAGACGATTGCTTGGCGCGCCTGTTTGTCATCATCGGCGGCTTGGTCGTGGCGCTGCTGACCGCAGCGCTTGTCGTTCCCTATTTCATCGACTGGACCACTTATCGGGCGCAGTTCGAGGCGGAGGCCTCAAAGGTGCTGGGCCGGCCGGTCAGCGTGGCCGGGCCGGTCGAGGCGCGGCTGCTGCCGTTTCCCTCGGTCACTTTCAACGACATCCGCGTGGCGTCGGCGCAAGGCGATGAACCGGCCATGACGGCCCGGTCATTTTCGATGGATGCGGAACTCGCGCCGTTTCTTTCCGGCGAAGTCCGCATTTTCGACATGCGGCTTGATGCGCCAAATGTGCTTGTCATTGTCGATGAAGCAGGCGGCACGGACTGGACGCTTCGCCGCCAAGGGGGGCTGGACGGCAAGAGCGTCATCCTGGAGCGGCTGCGCGTCACGCGCGGCGAGGTGATGGTCCGGCACATGACCGGCAGCCGCGATTACCGGCTGCAGGACATTGACGCGGTCATTTCGGCGCGGTCGCTCAGCGGGCCATGGCGCGCGGATGGCACCTTGCTGGCCAATGGGCGCGAGCTTGCCGCCAGCCTTTCGACCGGCCAGCCCGATGACAAGGGCGCCTTGCGGCTGAGGCTCGAAGTGACGCCGCGCTTTGTGCCGGCCATTCTTACAGCGGATGGCGATGTGGCGCTGGCCGATGGGGCACTGCGCTACAAGGGTGTTTTCCAGCTCAATGGCAGGGCGTCCGGCGCCTTGACGATCAAGGGCGGCGATGGCGAACCGGTGAAGATGGAGGTGCCGGTTTCGTCCGATGCGCCACCGCTTTGGCGCGCCAAGGGTGAATTCACGCTCGATCATGCGCTGCTCGGCATTGACAGTTTCCGGCTGGAAACCGGTCCGAGGGACAAGCCATATGGAGCCAACGGTTCGGGCTTCCTTGATCTTGGCGCCGCACCGCGCTTTTCGGTGGAAGCGGTTGGCGAACAGGTCAGCCTTGATGAGGCAGCCGGGACCAGCGCGTTGTCCCTGTCCGAGCGGCTCATGGCCATCGAGGACGCCATCGCCACGATGCCGATACCCGCAATGCCGGGCCGCATTGACCTCAGCCTGCCGGCCATTGTCACCGGCGACACGACGGTGCGCGATGTCGCCATATCCGCCGAACCGGCTGCCGGCGGCTGGCAGATCCAGACCTTTTCGGCCAAGCTGCCGGGCCGGACCACGCTTGAAGGCAAGGGTCTTCTGACCGGCGGCGATACGCCGGGCTTCAAGGGGTCGATGGTGCTGGCCGTGGCGCAGCCCTCGGGTTTTGCCGCATGGCTGGCCCGCGATGTTGATGACGCCATCCGCCTTTTGCCGGGCGCGGGGTTTTCCGCCGACACCGAAATCAACCGCACCCGGCAATCATTCGCCAATCTCGAGCTTCAGCTTGGCGCGCTGCGCCTCACCGGGTTGGCCGAACGGCTGGCAGACGATGGCGCAAAGCCATCGCTGCGGCTGCAACTGGATGGCGGAGCGCTCGAACTGGAGACAGTTCGCGCCTTTGCGGCGCTGTTTGTTTCCGACAAGGGCGCAATGCGGCTTGGCAGCCATGACATTGACCTCAGTTTGAAAGCCGGACCGGTGACCTTGGGCGGCCTCAAGGCGCAAAGCCTTGATGCCGGCGTCAGGCTGCGCGGCGAGGAGTTCGAGGCCGACCGGCTGATTGTCAGTGGCCTTGAGGGCGTCAATCTCAGCGCGACGGCGAGTTTTTCCGGTTTTCCTTCCATTCAATCCGGCAAGGCTGATGTCTCGGTTATCGGCGATGATCTGCAGCCGCTGCTTGACGGCATTGCCGCCGAATTTCCCGGCTTGGCCATGCTCGACGTGTTGCAAAAGCGCGGCAGCGCTTTCCCGGGCCTGTTCGAGAATGCGGAGATCAATGCGCTTTTGAGCCTGGCGCGCGAGGATGGCGCTCTCAGGCTGGCGATCAGCGGCAATGGCGCGGCAGGCGGGACGCAGTTTACGGCAAGCGGTTCGGGACCGGCTCTTCCTGTGCCTGGCGCGAAAGCCAATCTGTCGCTGGATTTGGCCAATCCTGATGCCGCAGCGCTCCTGGCGCTTGGCGGCCTGCCGGCGCTGCCGCTCGGATTGACCGGTCCGGGGCGCTTTTTACTGACTGCCGATGGCGATCCGTTCACCGGAATGCAGGCGCAGGCAAAGCTGACCGGTGATGATCTGGCCGCCGGTTTTGACGGACAACTCTCGCCCTTGGCCACGGGTTTCTCCGCCAAAGGTAAAACGGATGTGCATGCCGCAGATCTGTCGCCATGGCTGACCACAATGAGCATGGCCATGCCGGGTTTTGGGGATGGCTTTCCTGCCGATCTTTCAGCCAGCGCCGCTTTTGACGGTAGTGCGCTGGCGCTTTCGGAATTGACCGGCACGCTGGGCGGATCGGCAGTTTCAGGTGCGGTGACATTGCGCGGGAAGGGCAGCCAGCTGCAGGCGGATGGCGCCCTTGACCTTGACGTGCTGGATACCGGCTGGCTGACAGAAGCCCTTTATGGCGGCCGCAACGCGCAAGGCGAGGGCTGGAGCGATGCGGCATTTGCCCAATCCGTGCGGCTGCCGTTCACTGGCAAGCTTGCTGTCACTGCCCAAAAGCTGCTTTTTGCCGGAATGCCAGAAATTTCGGATGCCGGGTTCGAGGTCCGGCTGGGCGATGATGGCGCTGCGGTTTCCGGGCTGAAAGGCGCGATGGCGGGCGGGGCGCTGACGGGGCTGGGCGACATCCGCAATTCCGGGGCCAGCGGCATTCTGACCACGCAGTTCGCACTCAAGGGTGCGGATGCAGCCGTGCTTTATCCGGCCGCCGGCGTCAGCGGCAAGGCCGATCTCGCCGCCAGCCTTTCAGCTTCGGGAAAGTCCGAACAGGCCATGGCAGCCTCGCTTTCGGGGTCCGGCTCGCTGGCGCTTGAAAATCCTGCTTTTTCAGGCCTCAATCCGCGGGCCTTGCAGCCGATCCTTGACGCGGTGGATGCGGCAGGACCTGTGCCGTCTGACACCGCAACGCTGATGCCGATGATCCGGCAGATGCTGGCCGCCGGGACCTTTGCCGCGCCACGCGCCGAGACGGCGTTGACGCTGGCCGGAGGCGTGTTGCGGATGGCGGAAGCGGAGGTGCGCGGCGAGGGCGCGGCAGTGAAAGTCACGGCAAGCCTCGATGCTGCGAGCCTTTCGTTGGACGTGGTCGGCGAATTCGCTTTTGATCCTGGACTTGAAAGGCTGGCGGGTTCCGAGCCGGTCATCCGTTTTGCGGCAAGCGGGCCGGCCAATGCGCCGGTTGTGACGCTGGATGCCAGTCCGCTCGGGCAATTCCTGACCCAGCGCGCGCTGGAGCGCGAGCAGGCGCGGGTCGAAGCCATGCAGGCCCTGTTGGGGGAAAAGCAGCGGCTGCGGCGCGAAGCGCGCTATTTCGCGTTTCTTGAAACCGAAAGGCAGCGTGCTGCCGATGACGCCGCAAAAGAGGCGGCTGAACGCTTGAAGGCCGAGGAAGATGCACGGCTGAAAGCCGAGGAGGCTGCGAAGGCCGAAGAGGCAGCAAAACTCAAGGCCGAGGAGGACGCCCGGAGCGAAGCGGAAGCCATTGTCCGGCAAGCCAAGGCAAAGGATGATGCGAAAAAGGCTGCGGAAGCTGCACGCAAAGCGGCGGATGAAAAGGCGGCGGCACTGAAAGCTGCCGAAAAAGCGCCTGTTGCGAAAGCAGCTGACAATAACGGGGCGAAAACGGCGCAAAAGCCTGACGCCGAATTGCCGCCTGAAGCCGCGCCTGCCGAGCCCGCTGTGGACGCTTTTCCCGAAGCACCCAAGAAAAAAGGCCTGTTTGGCGGGCAGGGCCTGTCACTCGGCAAATTGCTCAAGGATCTGGGCGGAGGCGACTGACCTGCCGGCTATTCTTCTGTGCGGCCCGCCTTCAACCATTCCAGCACATGCAGCCTGAGCGCCGATGACAGATTGGCGTCGCGCGGACGGGCGCCATCGATCTCGGCGACCAGCGCGGCCAGCGCGATGTTTCGTGATTTGGCGATGGCTTCAAGCTCGGCAAAGAACGCATCTTCCAGCGATACGGACGTTCGGTGGCCGCGAATGGACAGCGAGCGCTTGCGGACCAGGCTCACGGCTTGCCGCGCTTGTGGCCGTCCAGTGATTTGGCGGCCTTATGCTTTTCGGTCTCCAGCAATTGCCGTTCGCCCTTGCTGCGGCCATGCAAGGCACGGTTTTCGGCGGCCTGGTCCTCGGCCTCGCTGCGCGCCTTGCGCTTGCGGGCGAGCCTGAGATTGACCAGATCGCCCATGTCGGCGCTATTTCTTGCGGAAAGCGTCGAGCGACACCACGTCGGCGCCCTTTGCCGGCGTTTCGGTTTCCGGCTCGGCGGCCTTGGCGGCGGCAGGTTTCTTTTTCGCCTCTGTCTTGCGGGCGGGCTTTGCCACCGTTTCCGGAGCCGGCAGTGCGGTGACCGCCGCGCTCTCGGTCTTTACGTCCTTGACGTCGAATTCAAGTTCGAAATTCACTGACGGATCATAGAAACCGCGCACGGCGCTGTAGGGGATTTCGAGCTTTTCCGGCACATCCGAGAATGACAGGCCGACTTCGAACCCGGTTTCGGTGACTTTCAGATCCCAATACTGGAACTGAAGCACAATCGTCATCTGGTCCGGATAGCGTTCGCGCAGCCGCGAGGAAACGCGCACGCCCGGCGCGCCGGTCAGGAACGTGATGAAAAAATGATGGTTGCCGGGCAGGCCGGTGCGGGCGACTTCGGTCAGCACCTTGCGCATGACGCCGCGCAGCGCTTCCTGCGCCAGGATGTCATAGCGGATCTGGTCGTCTTCCATCGCGTGGATTGCCCCGGTGAATCATCTGGCCTTTTGTAGTGAAGGCCGGGGCGGGCGTAAACCGTTTCCGGCGCCAGATCATGTGAAGTTGCACGATAGAGGGAAAGTGGAGGCTTCTGTTGCCAGGCGCCTCCGGGCCCCGCCTGCCGGTGCTACCCGTCAGGACTTGATTTCCGACGTCACACCGCCATTAGGCAGCGAGACGGACCGGAGCATAGTTGTCATTGGCAACTACAGGTTTGACCCGATAACGGCGGTATCATGCCGGGCAAAAGTCCGATCTTTACACCCTCGTCGATCCTGTTTCGCCCCCATCACCAGCCGCCGCGCTGCAGCGGTTCGTGGTGGAGGCGCCGGGTACCGCCCCCGGGTCCGATAGGCTTATTACAAAGGCCGTTTATCACCATAGTCAGACGAGCTGACCTGCTGAATATAGGATGGCTGGCGACGGAATGAAAGGGCAAAGCAGTGCAGAAACCGGGCGTGGCGGAAAGCCCCGGCAAAGCGCGCCGCGCCAGCCAAAAGGCAGGGATTGACAGCTTGGCGATGCGCGCGGAAGCTGCGCCACAGGCTGGCAATGTTCTGGTTATCCGAATCAGGGGGACCCGGCCGAGTTGGGACAGTTTCAAGGGGAGGGCCGCATGGCCGATTATCTGACTGACGTTCGCAAATATGATGCCAAGGCCGACGAGGCCGTTGTCGGCAAGATCGTCAAGCATCTGGGCATCGCGCTGCGCAACAAGGATTCGTCGCTGGTGTCCTGCACCGATCCGGAAGAGCTTGGCCGGGTGCGCGAAAAGTGGTGCGGCAAGAAGCTTGGCATCACGGACGCCGCAAAGTGCGACAGCGTGATCGGCAAGGTCTGCGAGACCATGTCGGCAGACCGCACCAAGAGCCGCGTGACCTTCTACTACCTGGTTGCCAAGCATTTCGACAAGCTCGGCTCGCTGTAAGGCTGACGCCGGCAACCAAAGGATGGGGCGCGTGCGCAAGCAAGCGCCCCATTTTGCTGCGTTGGGCTCATCCAGCAGATTTTGCTGAATGTGCAGACAAATTCGCATGGCAGAAGCGCCATCGCGTCTATGATGGGCGAACACGAATCGGCGGATTTTCATGCGGCAATATCTCGACCTGTTGTCAGACGTTATTGAAAACGGTGTTGACCGCGGCGACCGGACCGGCACCGGCACGCGCGGCGTATTTGGCCGCCAGATGCGGTTTGACCTGTCCGACGGCTTCCCGGTGCTGACCACCAAGAAGCTGCATCTGCGCTCCATCATTATCGAGCTTTTGTGGTTCCTGCGCGGCGAGACCAATATCGGTTGGCTCAAGGAAAACGGCGTGACCATTTGGGATGAATGGGCCGACGCCAAGGGGGACCTTGGCCCGGTCTATGGCTCGCAATGGCGCTCATGGCCGGATGGCAAGGGCGGGACCATTGACCAGATCGCCCAGGTGACGGCCAGCCTGAAGGCCAATCCCAATTCGCGCAGACATATCGTTTCGGCCTGGAACCCGGCGGAAGTCGACGCCATGGCCCTGCCGCCCTGCCATTGCCTGTTCCAGTTCCATGTCGCCAATGGCCGCCTGTCCTGCCAGCTCTACCAGCGTTCCGCTGACATTTTCCTCGGCGTGCCGTTCAACATCGCGTCTTACGCGCTGCTGACGATGATGATGGCGCAGGTGACCGGGCTTAAACCCGGCGAGTTTGTTCATACGCTTGGCGATGCGCATCTTTACGCCAACCATTTCGAGCAGGCGCGCCTGCAATTGACGCGCACGCCCAAGCCGCTGCCGAACATGGCGATCAATCCGGCGGTCATGGATATTTTCGGATTCGCCTTGGCGGATTTCACGCTGAGTGGCTATGATCCCGATCCGGCCATCAAAGCGCCGATAGCGGTTTGAGATTGGCCGGAAGGCCGCCGCAAACCTGGCCGAAGCAATAATGCGCCTTGCGTCCACAGGCGCTTTGGGAGGAGCCCCCGCCATGTCCC
>JBATMU010000232.1:0-5833 GCA_049289995.1 Rhizobiaceae bacterium
GTTTCACCGAACAGCATCTGGTCGGCAACGGCGCATCCGACCTGTTGGCGCAGGTCATGGGCAGCCCACATGCGCGTTCGGCGGTCGGCGTTGCGTCACTGCCGCTCAATGCGCCGGTCGAAATCGAAGCCATATTCGAGACCGCATGATGGATTGGCTGACCGCACGGCCGTTCGCCCATCGCGGACTGCATGACATGAACAAGAGCCGCTGGGAGAACACGCCTTCGGCGTTTCAGGCGGCAATCGACGCCGGCTATGGCATCGAATGCGATGTGCACCTGACTGCCGATGGCGAGGTCATGGTCTTTCACGACAAGGATTTGAAACGGCTGACCGGACAGGATGGCGAAGTTCACGAAAAGACGGCCGCTGAAATGGCAGCACTCAGCATTGGCGGCACCGCGGACCGGCCGCAGACGCTCACTGAAATGCTGGCCCAGGTCGATTGCCGCGTTCCCCTGCTGATCGAACTCAAGGGCATTCGCGGCCATGATGACGGGCTCGTGCAAGCGGTTGGCAAGGCGCTGGCCGCCTATCGCGGACCTGCCGCCATCATGTCGTTCGACCATTGGCTTATCCGCGATTTCGGGAAATTTGCGCCGGGCATTCCAGCGGGGCTGACCGCCTGCGGCAAGGGCGTGAAGGATCTGGAGAACCATTTCTCCATGCTCAGCCATGGCATTTCCTTCACATCCTTTGCCGTCAATGAACTGCCCAATCTGTTCACGGACTTCGTGCGCGCGCGGCTCGGCATGCCCGTTCTGACCTGGACGGTGCGCGATCCGAAGGGTGTTGCGCAGACCATGGCGCATGCCGATCAGATGACGTTTGAAGGTTTTTTGCCCTGAGCGGGACGGGCTTGAACCGGGCGCCTGCCAGCCCATGTGAGTGTCATGACGCTTGATCCGACCTTTCGTTTCTCGCTGGCCCCAAGCATGGGCGAATTTGGCGCGGACGAATGGAACCGGCTGAAGGGCACTTCACGGGCAGAATCGGGGACCGCCTATAACCCGTTTGTTTCGCATGCCTTTCTGTCGGCGCTGGAAGATTCCGGCGCGGTTGGCGGACGCAGCGGCTGGACACCGGCTCACATGCGGCTGGAAAACGGTGATGGCCGCTTGGCAGGCGCCGCACCGCTTTACATGAAGGCGCACAGCCAGGGCGAATATGTGTTTGACCATGGCTGGGCCGAGGCGTTTGGCCGGGCGGGCGGGCGCTATTATCCGAAACTGCAATGCGCAGTGCCGTTTTCGCCAGTCCCTGGCCCGCGGCTTTTGACCAATGGCTCAGGTTCAGGCGTGCAAGCCGCTTTGGCCGCAGGATTGAAAGCTGCCTGCGGACAACTTGAAGCCTCATCGGCCCATGTGACTTTTGCGTACGATTCCGACATGGCAGCATTGACGGATGCCGGATTCCTGCATCGCACCGACCAGCAATTTCATTTTCTCAACGGCGGTTACGCCAATTATGGCGAGTTTCTCGGTTCTTTGGCCTCGCGCAAGCGCAAAGCCCTGCGCAAGGAGCGGGAAGCGGCGCTTTCCGGCGGCATCAGCATCGACTGGCTGACTGGCAAGGATCTGACCGAAAGCGCATGGGATGCGTTTTTCGAGTTTTATCTCGATACGGGCAACCGCAAATGGGGGCGGCCCTATCTCAACCGCACCTTCTTTTCACTGATCGGCGAGCGCATGGCCGCAGACATCCTGCTGGTTGTCGCCAAAAAGAATGGCAAACCGATCGCCGGTGCGCTCAATCTCATCGGCGGCGAACGGCTTTATGGCCGCTATTGGGGGGCGACGGAAGATCATCCATTCCTGCATTTCGAGCTTTGTTATCATCAGGCCATTGATTTCGCTTTGGAAAAAGGCCTGAAAGTGGTCGAAGCCGGGGCGCAGGGCGAGCACAAGCTGGCGCGCGGCTATCTGCCGGTCACCACGCATTCGGCCCACTACATCGTCCATCCCGGCCTGCGGCGGGCGGTTGCCGATTATCTTGAGCAGGAAAAGCGCCAGGTGGCGGAGGCCGGTGAAATCCTGACAGCGCTTGGGCCGTTCCGGCGCGGTGAAGCGCTCTGACCAGCGTTCAATGTGGCAGGCTGGATGAAAAGGCGGAGATGATTCCCACGCCGGCGATGATCAGCCCCATGCCCGCAAATGCCGCCCAATCAAGGATCTGGCCAAACCACAGCCAGCCAATGGCCGCTGTCAGCACAATTCCTGCGCCTGACCAGATGCCATAGACGATGCCGACCGGAAAGGATTTGAGCGTTAACGATAAAAACCAGAATGCAGCGCCATAACTGGCCAAAGACCCCAGCGACGGCCATAGCCGCGAAAATCCCTCACTCTGTTTGAGCATGGTGGTGCCGATGACTTCGAGCACGATGGCGATCGCCAAAAATAGCCAATTCATTGCTGCCTCGCCTGTTTTGGCCAGCTGCAGAATTGACGCCGGGCCTGTGATCGGGTCAGAGTCCACCACATGACCATGACGGGGATTCCCATGCCTGCAAACTACGATGACAACAACATCTTTGCAAAAATCCTGCGCGGTGAAATCCCCTGCCACAAGATTTATGAAGATGCCGAGACACTGGCCTTCATGGACATCATGCCGCGCAGCGAGGGTCATTGCCTGGTCATCCCCAAGCGCCCTGCCCGCAATACGCTGGACGCCGACCCGGCAAGCCTCGCTGCCGTGATGGCGAGTGTGCAGAAAGTGGCGCGAGCGGCGAAAAAGGCGTTTGCGGCGGATGGCGTGACACTTGCCCAATACAATGAAAGTGCGGCGGGCCAGGTGGTGTTTCACCTGCATTTCCACGTCATGCCGCGCTTTGAGGGCGTCAAGCTCGCCCATCATGGCGGACCGGTTGCCGATCACGCGCTTCTGGCCGCACAGGCAGAGAAAATCCGCTCCGCGCTTTGAAAATCAGGCGGTGGCAGTTTCCGGCAAAACCGCCTGGGCTGACGGCTGCGTCAGGCGGGCCGCAAAACGTCCCGCCAAATGCCAGGCGATGAAGGCGATGGCCACGCCGCCCAGTATGTCGGTCAGGTGATGGCCGCCATCGACGGGCGTGGCAAACAGCACGGCGACATTGAAGGCCAAAGCCGGCCAGCGCCAATATTTGAGCGGCCACAGGCAGATGATGATGAGCACCGCCATGGTGCCGTGATAGGACGGGAACGACACCAGGCCCTGCACGCGGTCGAGCGAAATCAGCCGCGAGACGCCGCTGCGGATATCGTAAAATTCCTGCATGTAGGCGACAGAAACAATTGGCTGGCCTGAGGCAAAGAAGCTGTCAGGCGGGCTGAAATGCGCCACCGCACCCGCTGACGGGACGAACCCCGCCAGGACCACACAAGCCGTGCCTGACAGGATAACGGCGCTGACCAATTGCCGTGAGCGCACCAGACGACCTGTCAGGCCAAGCACCACGACGACCAAAGCCATCTGGGTGATATTGGTGGCGTAGATCAGCTTGGAAAGCTTGGCGAGCCATGGCCGCTCGCTGACAAAGCCGACATAGGCGAGCCAGTCAAAGCCGAAGGCTTTATCAGCGCGCACCAGAACATCATCGACCAGCGGATAATTGAGCGAAGTCAGCAGATAGCTGAACACGGCGGCGGCAGCGGAGAAGCCGAGCAGGATGGCCGTTTCGACGCACATGACCTCGAAATTCTTCATGGGCCGGCGGAATCGGTAAAACAAGCCAAGCGCAAACAGGAACGCCACAATGCCCGCCACCTTGGCGGTGGCGGCAAAATCGAAGGTGAAATCGGAAAGCACAATCCAGACGGCATCAAGGGCGATGATCGCCAGCGTCGCGCCGATCTTTATCCAAGTCTGCCGGTCTTCGCCCGCCATTTCCTGCACCCTTGTTGGTGCAGGCTTTGTGCCATGCCGCGCTTAACAGGCAGCTAAAGGCCGAGGTCAGAAGCCGATGCGCAAGCCGATTACATTGGCATTGTGGGCGTCGCGCATGCCACCCAATGTATTCCACGCGCCGGAACGGTGATGAACCCGATAGACAAGCGAAATGTTCGGGTGGCTGTCATGGGTGAAGGCCAGTTCCGGCCCGAGATAGAACAGAAGGTGTGGATTGCCGCCGCGGGCTGCTGCCCGGATGACTTCCATGCCGATCGGTTTGGTAATTGCACTCAAGCCTATCACCAGAGACGGGGCGATGTTCAAGCCGCCCCATTTGTAGCCAACATGCCCGAGACTGACCCCGGCCCACGCCTCTCCGGATGATTCCCGGCCAAATCGGGCGGCAAGTCCAATCTCGCCGCCGATCGTCAGACCATTGTCAAACCGCCGGAAATTCTGCTGCAGCGCCGCACCGGCAATGTAATTGCCTTCCAGGCCGCTGGCGAACGGCAGAAGCGCGGTTCCGGGCATGTGCCCTTTCACCATCGCCCCGCCGAAAAGCATTAGCGTGCGGTCATTTTGCAGTTCAGCCGCCTGGACAGCGGACGAGAGGCCGAGGCAGACAGCCAGTGCCGTCAAAAATCCACGCATTCCGCCCCCGCAATCCCGATTCCCGCCAATGCCTGACGCTAAACGGGAACCCATGCGTCACGCAACAGCGCCAGCTCGCGCTGGCGCTGAAACCGGGCGTTCTGCACAATTTGCCGCAGCCGAAAACCGCAGCCTATTTCTTCTTCGGCAGAACCGGCACCGAACTTTTCGGCTTGCTGCGCGGCGGCGCGATTTCGGCAACCGGTTCCGGCGCAGGTTTGGCAGCGGGCTTTTTCGCTTTGGGCTTGGGTGCGGCTTCCGCCGCTTCCGGTTCGGCCCTTGGCTTGACGGGCTGCTTGTCGGCAACGGAATCAAGTTTCAGAACCGGCGAGCCGGCTGCGTCGTTTTCCACCGTCACATGCACGGTGCCGCCCTTTTTAAGGCGGCCGAACAGCACTTCGTCAGCCAGCGGCTTCTTGATGTGCTCCTGGATGACGCGGGAGAGCGGACGGGCGCCCATGCGCTCGTCATAGCCCTTGTCGGCCAGCCATGAGATGGCCTCCTGGCTGAGGTCGAAGGTGACGCCGCGCTCGGACAATTGCGCCTCGAGCTGCATGACGAATTTCTGCACCACCTTGTGCACCACCTGCGGCGGCAGCGGCGCAAACGGAATGATGGCATCGAGCCTGTTGCGGAACTCTGGCGAGAACAACCGGTTGATGGCTTCCATGTCGTCGCCTTCGCGGCGCGCCGAACCAAAACCGATGGCCGACTTGACCATTTCGGACGCGCCGGCATTGGTCGTCATGATGAGGATGACATTGCGGAAATCGATCTGCTTGCCGTTGTGATCGGTCAGCTTGCCGTGATCCATGACCTGCAGCAGGATGTTGAACAGGTCCGGATGGGCCTTTTCGATTTCGTCGAGCAGCAGCACCGAATGCGGGTGCTGGTCGATGCCATCGGTCAGGATGCCGCCCTGCTCGAAGCCGACATAGCCCGGGGGCGCGCCGATCAGGCGCGAAACGGTGTGGCGCTCCATGTATTCGGACATGTCAAAACGCAGGAGTTCGACACCCAAAGAGGCGGCAAGCTGCTTGGCGACTTCAGTCTTGCCGACACCGGTCGGGCCAGAGAACAGGTAGGAGCCGATCGGCTTTTCCGGTTCCCGCAGCCCGGCGCGCGCCAGCTTGATCGACGAAGACAGCGCGATGATCGCGTCGTCCTGGCCGTAAACCACCTGCTTGAGCTCGGTCTCCAGGCCGGACAGCACCTTTTCATCGTCGGCAGTGACGGTTTTGGGCGGAATGCGGGCCATCGTGGCGATGGTTGCCTCGATTTCCTTGATGGTGATGGTTTTCTTGCGCTTG
>JBATMU010000233.1:0-1525 GCA_049289995.1 Rhizobiaceae bacterium
TTCTCGTCCTTCGGTCCGGCAATGGCGAGCATGGCCTCACGGCTGGAAATTTTCCGGCGGCAGCGCCCCTCAGGCAAACCGGCAGTCTCTCTGGCGTCAATACGCTCCCACCTGGCATAGTCGACCCAGGGACCCGCAGGCTGCAGGCCTCCGAGGCCCGGCTTTGGCGGGTCTGATCGCTTGCGCGCCAGCCACGCGCTGATCCGTTCGGCTATCAGCCGGGCATCGGCGCGGTTGTCCGGAATGGTGCCGCGCGGACCCCGATAATACCATCCAGCGGCAAACAGGCCGGGCGCCATTTCCATCGAACCGAGCGGCGCATCTGCTGGGCCGGGGCGTTCGGGCGAGCCGTGATGTGCAAAGCCGATGGCGGAGATCAAGGCCGTGCAAGGCAAGATTTCCGTCGAGCCATCCGCCTTGCGGAATTTGGCGCATGCAACCCGTCCGTCTTTTCCCTCAAGCGATTCCGGCGCAAGCCCGAAGCGGAAGCGGATCAGCGGCATGCCCGACCGTTCGCCAAGACAGCGCAAGGCATCGGCGCGCCGGGCCTCCGTTTCATCGGCTGCTTCTCCGGGATCGTCCACTGCGAAACCGGCGGCGGCGAGCTTGCCAAGCTCCTTGACCATGACGGGATCAAAGCGGGCCTTTACCCCCGCTGAGCGGCCGACGATGGTGATGGTTCGCGGTCGGTTTGCCGCGAGCCATGCGGTCGGCGCTTCACCCAAATCGGTGCCTTCGAGTTCGGCAGGCGTTTTGGCAATCAGCCGTACGATATCGATGGCGACATTGCCATTGCCCAACACTACTACATCCGGACCAAGCAAAGGCAGGCCGGCAGAATCAGGATGCTCATTCAGCGCGCGGGTGAATTGGCCAGAGCCGGTCACACCCTCCAGTTCCTCACCGGGAATGCCCAACTTGCGGTCGCCTGAAAGGCCTGTGGCCAGTACAACCGCATCATAGGCTGAGCGCACATCTTCAAGCCCGAGGGTTTCGCCAACTTCCGCGTTGCCGATGAACCGCGCACCCTGGCGGGTGAACAGACGCTCGAACTGGCGGCTGATGGCCTTGGTGCCCTGATGATCAGCCGCAATACCATAGCGCACCAGTCCGAAAGGCACCGGCAGCCGGTCAAATACATCAACCTGCAGGCCCTCAGGGTGTTCCTTCAACAGCGCCTGAGCAACAAAGCAGCCGGATGGGCCGGCCCCGATTATGGCAATGTGGCGTGTCATCGGCCCTCCAAAGCAGGCAGCGCCCAAACATGCGGCGCCGAACCCATCTCGTGATAGATCGCCTTTTGCTGCATGTAGGCGCGCATTCCCTCGCGCCCCTTTTCGCGGCCAAGGCCGCTGTCCTTGACGCCTCCGAACGGCGTGGAAATGGAGAACTGCTTGTAGGTGTTGATCCAGACCGTACCAGCGCGGATGGCGCGCGCCATCCGCCAGGCTTTCGGAAAATCTTTTGTCCAGATGCCGCAGGCAAGGCCATACTCATTGTCATTGGCCAGCGCGGTCATTTGATC
>JBATMU010000234.1:0-1845 GCA_049289995.1 Rhizobiaceae bacterium
CAGGATGATCGCCCCGATCACCACCTGTTTGGAGCCGCGCCGCATGTCTATTCCGCCGGCGGCGATCGAGCCGAAAATCGCCACGATATTGAGAATGATGCCATAGACGCCCAGCTCGGTGATCGACCAGCCGAACATGGCTTGGGCAAAGCCGCCGCCCAGCGCCAGGAGCGCGCCGACGCCATCCTGATAGATCATCCGGGCAATGAAAAAGCGTGCCAAGCCAACGCGCTTCTTTAATTCGGCTATTGTTTCCTTCAACTCGGCAAAACCGCGCTCGACTGCAACACCAAGCGGCCGCTTGGTGCCGCCATCCGGGGTCAGGAAAAACATCGGCAGGATGAACACGAAATACCACACGGCCGAAATCGGCCCGGTGGCACGCGCATCTTCGCCATGGCGCGGATCAAGGCCGAACAACGGTTCTGTACCAATCAACGTCAAGCCAGTTTCCTTGCTGCCAGCGAGAGCCAACAGAACAAAGATTAGCACCAGCATGCCGCCAAGATAGCCAAGCCCCCAAGCGACATTTGACACTCGCCCGACCGCTTCCTTCGACACGAGGCGCGGCAGCATGGAATCATTGAACACGGTCGAGAATTCCGCCGCGATTGCTGCCGCCGTATAGGCAAACAGCACCCAGAACACGCTGGAGCCGGGCGCGGCGTACCACAGGAAGAACAGGCCGGTGATCTTGATGATGGCGAAAAAGGCGATCCATGGCTTGCGCGGCCCGGTCTGGTCGGCAATCGAGCCGAGCACCGGGGCCAGCACCGCCATGATCACGCCACCAATTGCGATGGCTAAAGCCCACACCCACTGACCGGCGACAGGATCGGGGTTGCCATCTGGCCCGAGCACCATTGATGAGATAAAATACGGACCGAAGATGAAGGTTGTGACCACGGTGAAAAAGGGCTGGGCCGCCCAGTCAAACATCATCCAGCCGCGCACGCCCGCCTTGGTGGCCCGTTCGGGCGCCTGATATGCCATGTCATTCTCCCCTTGCGCCGGTTTGGCGCTCGCTCCCAATTGCCTGCCCAAGAGCTTGCATTGCCTGCCTTGAAACCCGATCATGGCGCTGATCCGCCTGCCGATCAAGGCACGCCGCAAGTGAGGGTTGGTTCATGACCAGAAAACACGACAGCGCGGTGACGGCGCTCAACCTGCCACAGGCCAAATTGTCGGCTGAGACCGAGGCCTATTTCGCCAAGTGTGAGGAAAAGCTCGGCTTGGTGCCCAATGTGTTGCGCGCCTATGCCTTTGACGAAAAGAAGCTGCGGGCGTTCTCGGATTTCTACAACGACCTGATGCTGGCCGAATCGGGCCTTTCCAAGCTTGAGCGCGAAATGATCGCCGTGGCGGTCTCATCCATCAATCAATGCGTCTATTGCCTGACCGCCCATGGCGCGGCGCTGCGCCAATTGTCCGGCGATCCTGTGCTGGCCGAAACCATTGCCCAGAACTGGCGTTCGGCCGATCTGCCGCCGCGCCAGCGCGCCATGCTGGAATTTGCCTCCATGCTGACCGAGGCGCCGGCCATCGCATCCGAAGACGACCGTCAGGCGCTGCGCGAGGCAGGGTTTTCCGACCGCGACATCTGGGACATTGCCTCCGTGGCGGCCTTCTTCAACATGTCCAACCGGCTGGCCTCGGCGGTCGACATGCGCCCCAACCGCGCCTATCACGGCATGGCGCGCTAGAAAGCACTGAGTGCTGCCTGCACGAGGGCGAAATAGTCGCCCACCTGCCGCCCGTCGACCAGCGCGTGGTGCACTTCAATGGTCATGGCCATCGAATGCCGGCCATGGCCGTCATCTGTGAACTTGCCCCAGGTGACGCGCG
>JBATMU010000235.1:0-2239 GCA_049289995.1 Rhizobiaceae bacterium
CGCCATTGTCCATGACGATGCCGGCTGCTTCGTCGGAATTGTCGACGGCGTATTTCCAGCCCTTCATCGAAGCGCGGACGAACTTCACCATCTTTTCGCTGAACGCCGGATCGGCCAGCTTGTCTTCAAGCGCATAGAGACCATCCTCGAGCAGGTCGTTGCCCATCGCCGAATAGTTGAAGACGACGAGGTCGTCCGGCTTGAAGCCGGCGTCGATGAGCTGCCAGTACTCGTTGTAGGTCATGACGGAAATGCAGTCGGCCTGCTTCTGGATCAGCGGCTGCACGTCACACGACTGCTTGAGAACGGTGACGCCATCTGCGCCGCCTTCGGTCGACAGGCCGAGCTTGTTCATCCAGGCATAGAACGGATATTCATTGCCGAAGAACCAGACGCCCAGCGTATGGCCCTTGAAGTCGGCTTCGGTCTTGACCGGGCCATTGGCCGGGCAAACCATCTGCATGCCGGCCTTTTCGAAAGGCTGGGCGATGTTGACAAGGCCGACGCCTTTTTCGCGGGCCGCCAAAGCGCCGCCCATCCAGTCAACGATCACATCGGCGCCGCCGCCGGCAATCACCTGCTCGGGCGCAATGTCGGGGCCGCCTGCCTTGATGTCGACGTCAAGCCCGGCTTCATCGTAAAATCCCTTGGCCTTGGCGACGTAGTAACCGGCAAACTGCGCCTGGGCGACCCATTTGAGCTGCAGCGTGACCTTGTCGGCGGCAAGTGCGGTGCCGGCGGCCAGCGACATGGCCAGCGCCATGGTGATGCTCAGTGTTTTCTTCATTGACGTTCTCCTGTGTTGGGCTCCGCCGGGGGTTATCTGTATGACGGATGCCAGAAGGTTGCGGCGCGTTCGAGAAGTGCGAGAGCGCCATAAAACAGCGACCCGACAAGGGCTGCAAGGGCTATTTCTGCCCAGACCATGTCGAGGTTCATCCGACCCACTTCGGTCGAGATCCTGAAACCCATGCCGACCACCGGCGTGCCGAAAAACTCGGCCACGATGGCGCCGATCAGGGCGAGCGTTGAATTTATTTTCAGCGCATTGAAGATGAAGGGCAGCGCCGCAGGCAGGCGCAGCTTGATGAGCGTCTGCCAATGGCCCGCCGCATAGGTGCGCATGAGGTCGCGCTCCATGTTGCCGGCGCTCGCCAGCCCGGCAATGGTGTTCACCAGCATCGGGAAAAAGGTCATGACGATGACCACCGCCGCTTTCGACTGCCAGTCGAACCCGAACCAGATGACCATGACCGGGGCAATGCCGATGATTGGCAGTGCCGACACCATGTTGCCGATCGGCAAGAGGCCATTGGCGAGAAAGCGGTAGCGGTCGGCCAGCACCGCAACGAGGAAGCCGGACAACGAGCCAGCCACAAAACCGAACAGCACGGCTTTCATGACGGTCTGGTAGAAATCCGCAGCCAAAATCGGCAGCGAGGCGATGATTTTCATGCCGATGGCCGAGGGCGGCGGCAACAACACGAACGGCACGCCCGCCCCCCGTGTGATGGCTTCCCAAAGGATCAGCACCCAGATGCCGAACAGTGCAGGCACTACGAGCCGCTGCAGGTAGCCGCCGGCGCTGCGGCGCGAGCCGTCGCCTGACAGAACGGTCACCAGCCGCCAAGCCATGAGCCAAGTGCCTGCAAGCGCTGCAAAATAGCTCAAGCCTGCACTGCCTGCGATCCGCCCAAGCCCGAGCAAAGCTGCGGCAGCCGCCACATGTGTCGCAAGCCCCAGCGCCAGCGTTGATTTCCACGACGCAGGCACGATCAGCGAGGCGAAGACCGCAACCGCAAGGTTTGCCAACATCACGATGACTGCTGCCCGGCTGTCGCCATCGGACGGCAGAAAAACCAGTACCGGCACTGCTAGCGCAGCGGCAAGCATCGCCTGCCAATTTGGCTTTAATGTCATGCCGGCCGCGCCCCCATCATTTTCGAGGTCAGCCGCCCGGCAATATCTACCAAAACGACAAGGCCGATGGCCACGACCGAGCCGGCAATAAGCGCCGCCCAGACATCGATGGTCTGCGAATAATAGGACCCGGCCAAAAGCTTGGAGCCGATGCCCGCCACCGCTCCGGTCGGCAATTCGCCGACAATCGCGCCGACCAGGCTGGCCGCCACCGCCACCTTCACTGAGGTGAAGAAAAACGGCAGCGAGGCCGGAACCCGGAGCTTGAAGAAGGTCTGGAATTTCGAGGCATTGTAGGTGCGCATCAGGTCAAGATGCA